>CAXAVL010000205.1:0-8242 GCA_963971905.1 uncultured Cellvibrio sp. | reverse complement strand
CCAGGTCATACACCATAAACTGGTTGTAATGGGCGCCAGCGCTGATGTTTTTGCCCAGGTCGATGCGCCAGAGCTGGGTGCCATCCATCTCATAAGCATCGATAAACACATTGCCGGTATAGCCCGATTGGGAATTGTCCTTGGCATTGGATGGGTCCCATTTGACGACAATTTCATACTGACCATCGCCATCCAGATCACCCACACTCAGGTCATTGGGCGAATAGCTATAAGCCTCACCACTCGGTGTACTACCGCCATTAGGGCGATCACTACCGCCCGGACGGTGTAAGCCGCGCTGGTAGTGCCGCTGCTATCCAGATAGTTGGTGCTATTGGTAATGGGCGATGCAGTGATTTTGCTGCCGTTGCGATAGACATTAAAGCTCACGTTGGATGGATCATCACCCAGCATGCGCCAGCTGATCAGCACACCGCTGCCAGAGGGCAGCGCAACCACGCCTCGGTCGAGGTATTCGGCTTGGCGTGCGGCAAAGCTACTGAAACTGGCGAGGCTGAGGCCGACACAAAAACACGCTAACAGGGTTTTGCGCAGCCGTGGCTGCAAAGAGAATCTGCTCATAGTGGTTATCTCGTTATTCGATGAGTAAGGCAGGCCCGAGCGCCAGACATAGCAAACCTGTCATGCGCGCCGGAGCTGCGTTTATTTGGGTGTTACCGAATGCCGTTATGTTCAGCTACAACTGATTATTGGAATTATTGTGATTGTTAGCCTGCTGGAGAAAACCGGTGCGTTGCCGGAAGCGGGTGGGCATAGGTTATATAAATCGGATTTAATTGCGAGTGGGTTTGTGGCGCTTCGCCAAACAAATGGGCTGGTTTAAGTGAAAAATGTGAAATCGGTTGCGCTTGCTATACAGGTTAGACGGGATTTTTTTACAGATAAAAGTAGCCGCCGGTCCCAAAATTTTTTACGGGCACGGCGGCATTAGTGCTAACTACCAATATGCGCTGACCAGCGTTCCAGCAGAATGGCTTGGGCGTCTATTGCATCTTCATCCTTTTGGGGATGAGTGGGGATGTAGCTGCCGTCTTCCTGCAGCAGCCAGGCGTGGGTGTTATCGCGTAAATAGAGTTCCAAGTCTTCGATAATGCGGTCGCGAATTTTTTTGTGTTTGATTGGGAAGCAGGTTTCTACGCGGTGAAACATATTGCGCAGCATCCAGTCCGCACTCGAACAAAATAATTCGGCGTTGCCACTATTTTCAAAATAAAACACGCGGTGATGTTCCAGAAAGCGGCCGATGATCGAGCGCACGCGAATGTTGTCCGACAGCCCGGCTACTCCGGGGCGCAGTTGGCAGACGCCGCGCACAATCAAATCGATTTGTACTCCCGCCTGCGAGGCGGCATAGAGTTCGTTTACCAATTCTTCATCGTAAAGCGAATTCATTTTGGCAATGATGCGCGCGGGCTTGCCCTGTTCGGCATTTTCTTTTTCGATGCGGATACGTTTCACCATACCTTTGTGCAGGGTGAAGGGGGCGTACAAAAGTGCATCCATTTTGGAGGCTTTGCCCATGCTCGATAATTGCAAAAAGATGCGGTACACATCCTCGCCGATTTCTTTGTCGCAGGTGAGCAAACCGTAGTCGGTGTAGAGCTTGCTGGTGCGCATATGGTAGTTGCCGGTGCCCATGTGCACGTAGTAACGCAGCTTGTCGGTTTCGCGGCGAGCTACCAAAATCATTTTGGCGTGGGTTTTAAAACCTACAACACCGTAAATCACGTGAATGCCGTAGCGCTGTAAACGCTCGGCCAGCGCTACGTTTTGCTCTTCATCAAAACGCGCGCGCAGTTCGACAATCGCGGTGACTTCTTTACCTGCCTTGGCGGCGGCGACCAGCGCATCTACCACCGGTGAGTTGGTGCCGGTGCGGTACAGGGTTTGTTTAATCGCCAAGACATGGGGATCGGCGGCGGCTTCGCGCAAAAAATCCACTACACCTTGAAAGGCATCAAAGGGGTGATGCAGCAAAATATCCTGCTTTTGCAACACCTCAAAATAGGAGTTGGTGCGCTTGGGCAGTTTTGGCATCGCCTGTACAAACGGTTTGAAATAATACTGCGGGTCCTTGATCAGATCGAACAGGTCGCCGTAGCGATTCAAATTGACCGGGCCGTTGATGCGGTATAAATCGCGCGCTTTAATTTCACAGCGCTGTAATAGAAATTGTTCCAGTTCCGCGGGGCACGAATCGGTCAGCTCCAAACGCACTTCGTCGCCATATTGGCGATAGGCCAGCTCACCCTGTACCGCGCGCAGTAAATCTTCGGTCTCTTCTTCATCGAGAAAAATGTCCGAGTTGCGGGTGAGGCGGAATTGGTAGCTTTCCATCACCGTCATACCGACAAAAATTTCGCCCATAAAAAAGTGAATGATGGAGGAGATAAATACAAAACTGCGCCCGTCATCGCTCAGCTCTGGAGGCAGTTCAACGATATGCGGCAGCGAGCGCGGCACCTGCACTATCGCGCGGCCGGAATTGCGCCCGAAGGCATCTTTGCCATCCAGCCGGACGATAAAATTCAAACTTTTATTGAGAATGCGCGGAAACGGGTGCGCCGGGTCTAAACCAATCGGGCTGAGTACGGGCAATACATCGGACAAAAACACCTGTTTGAGATGTTGGATCTGCGCCTCTGTCCACTCTTCACGGCGCAGGATATGAATGCCGTGCTCGTGCATTTCCGGCACTATTTCGTTGTTGAGAATGGCATATTGCTCTGCCACCAAGGCGTGGGCGCGCACTGAAATTTCGTTCAGGGTTTGGGTTTGGGTCAAACCGTCCGGCCCTTGGGTGGGCGGTGCGTTGCGCTCCAGAATTTCAACCAGACCGCCGACGCGCACTTCAAAAAACTCATCGAGGTTGGTGGAAAAAATGCCTAAAAAACGCAGCCGTTCCAGCAGTGGCAAGCTGCGATTATAGGCCTGATGAAGGACACGTTTATTAAATTCGAGCAGACTTAGCTCGCGATTGAAATAGGCGCTAGACACCTTGTACCTCGTTAAACTGATTCGTGTGGAGCAATATCGCGCCAGATTATGGCAATTGTGTGACAGAAATAAGACAGCCAATGCCTAGTGCTAACACTAGCAAAGTTTTGACTCTGGTGGCGGGTTAAGTGCAAGAACTAAATGAAGGAGATTAATAACAGTCATCGGGGAAATAGCGGCAAGGATGAGTGTTGTTTAGGTTAAGTAGGGAGTCGTCACCCCCGCATGCGGGAGTGACGACTATACTCAGCCGCTGGTGAGCGGCGATGCAATTATCTTAGTTGCACTTGTACACATCAAAGCTTTGGCGACCATCTTGTACCAAGCTTGCAGGCACTACTGTGTCGCCGCCAAATTGGCTAGCTTCGTTGCGCGCCATATTGGTCAGTTCAGTCGCTACTTTTTCCGGTGAGCGTTTCATCGAGCCAACAAAGTTGTCTTTGACTTTGACGTTCACGGTGCGCACTTTGTCGCAGCTACGTACATTGCCGGCATTGGCAACCGCAACACTGGCGCCTTGTTCGCTGACTTTTACCCAGCTGCAGGCGCTGGTCAGGCTGACGATGGCGGCGAGTAAAAGGGTGGTTTTTTTCATGGTAATTCCTCGGTAGTGATCAAGCATAAACGGGGGCAAAAAACTCGCGGATACACTAATCGTAAGGCGATCCAGTTGCAAGCTGTGGCAAGACATGTCTTTCGATGTAATGTGCGGTAATAATTTTTTTTGGTAATCGCGGGCATGAGTAGTATCTTTAGCGAGCAATTACTTACGCCGGATTGATTGGTTTTGTTGTAATCCGGACAAGTTACTAGCAATAACATAAGAAACTTTAGGAAAAAAACACTAAAGAGGAGTTAACCCTATGGGCGCATTCAACGCTGGCCTGTGCGATCTATTTTCCCGACACAATCTGTGGCGGCTGACCAAGTTGGTGATAATTCTCGCCATCCCGTTCGGCATCACTCTGCTAATCGGCAAACTTTACCAAAGCTGGGATGATGACCCGGAGCGCGGCGCTATTGCGATTGAAAACGGCGCCTTTGGCGAGAGCTATTCCACCCCCATTTATTTGGATCAGGGTTGGACTGCCAACGACAGCCTCTGGTACTACAACACCACGCAAGGTTCGGCGTTAATGCCCTACGACTTTTTTATCGCGCTGGAACAGGCGGATTCCAAAGCACCGTTTCGCGCTAACAGTGTCATCGATAAGTATCGCTACCTGCCGCAAAAACCCACCTTTTTTAATCCCGACGGTCTGCCGGTTGGTTTTGTAAAAGAGACCTACAAAGGCAACGATTACATTGGTTTTACCTGCGCCGCCTGTCACACCGGGCAGGTGAATTACAAAGGCACGGCACTGCGTATCGATGGCGGTCCGGCCATGGCCGATATGGTGGGTTTTCTCACCGAGCTGCAAAAGAGTATGGATACTGCCTTGGCTGACAGCGAAAAGAACCAGCGTTTTGTGGCTAAGGTATTGGAGCTAAATAACACCTATAGCAATGCCGAAACCGTGCAGGCTGATCTGCGGCGCTGGGCGCGCAAAATTCGCCTTTACAACAATATTAACGACTCGACAGTTGAATACGGTTACGCGCGGTTGGATGCCTTTGGTCGTATTTATAACCGTGTGCTGGAACATGTGATCAGCCGCGATCAAGTGCGCGATGTGTTGTTGGGGATGACCAAAGCTGGCGACGCCGAGGCTGATTTGCTGACGCCGACACAGGTTGACAAAGTACTGGAAGGCATCAGCGAAACCATTATTGGGGATCTGCAATTTGCCCAAATCATCGACCGGTTGATGTCCACCAAAGAAGGCTATCCAGGCCTTGCAATGAGCGATATGAATCGCATCAAAGCAGAGATATTTAATGAACCAAACGCGCCGGTAAGCTACCCCTTTTTGTGGGACATAGTGCAATCAGATTATGTACAGTGGAATGGTCTGGCGTCTAATGCGGGTGTTGGTCCCCTCGGGCGCAATACCGGTGAAGTGATTGGGGTGTTTGGGATTCTCGATTGGACCGCGCACAAGCGCGGCTGGAGTTTATCATCGTTTATTACCGGGCAAAAAAGTAAGAGTCATCAAATCGATTTCACTTCTTCCATCGACTTGGTAAACCTGTCGCGTTTGGAGACCCATCTCGCCAGCCTTACCTCACCTGTCTGGCCGACGCTGGAAACCGATAATACCCAGCAAAAGATCGCCAATGAGATTTTTGGCAAGTTACCCGAGTGGCAAATCGATGCAAAAAAAGTGCGTCGTGGCCGTCAACTTTATGCTGAGTATTGCGAATCCTGCCACGAGGTCATTGACCGCACCGACCACGACCGGATTGTGGTAGCCGATATGTCGAGCCTGGATGTAGTGGGCACCGACCGGGCTATGGCAGAGAACAGCGTCAATTACAAAGGCTATGCGGGTAACTTCACCAATACCTATCAAAGTGAAAGCGTGGGCTCATTGGTAATTAAAAATCAGGCGCCGGTAGTGCAGATCCTTACCGCAGCGACTATGGGCGAAGTGACTACCGCACCGGATCCGGATAAATGGTGGCCGCGCCGCGCGCTGGATTGGCTGTATATGTTGGCCAAATCCTTCTTTGATAATGAAATCAAAGCCAGTGTAAAATCCGGCAACTATCAACCGGATACCACCGCTGCGCCCTACCAATCGCTGCTATCCTACAAGGCGCGTTCACTCAATGGCATTTGGGCAACTGCACCTTATTTGCACAACGGTTCAGTACCGAGCATTTATGACCTGTTGTTGCCAGTAAAAGGCGCTAATGACCCGGCTGATGGGCACTATCGCCCGAACCAATTTAAAGTGGGCAGCCGCGAGTTTGATCCGGTCAAAGTGGGCCTGCGCACCGAAGGTTACGAGGGTTTTACCTTCAAAGCCGATAAGCGCGGGGATTACAACAGCGGTCACGAATACGGAACCGCCAATGCACCGGCGGTCAATGGCGTGAAAATGGAGCCACTGACCGAAGAGGAGCGCTGGGATTTGGTTGAGTACATTAAAACCTTGTAGCGATCATTAAATAGATCAGCATGCTGGATTTTTACACTCTGCAATGTTTTTTTTTGGCGCGAGCCTGATTAACACACAAGTCAGAGTGTAATCAAAGGAACGAAAACGCCACTTTTTGTCTTATTACCTGTATTGGGACTAGGGCAAAAGTGGCGTTCTTGTATCTGTTGATGTTTGAAAGCATCGAGGATACGCAGTAAAGATCGCATTTTTTTTGCCCCCAATTTTTATGGTCATCAATCGGATGACCCTTAACGAGTTAGCTGTTTGGTTATGCGATCAACAATAAGTAGTAATTTTTACTCATGGGCGCGCCTCATCAGCGGCGCTGCTTTGGGGGTATTACTGGCGGCGCCAGTGGTGCAGGCAAACGGCGAAAAACGGGTCACTGTGCCCATCGCCCTGCCGTTTCAACAACAGGCTCAACAGCAAAATAGTGCCGCTGCCAGTTCGCTGGGGGCGGAGCAGAATAGCTATGCACCCAAAATCCAACCGATGACATTCACCCAATCGCCGCCGGTTGTAGTGACATCGGCGGCCGCTTCCTCTGCTGCTGCAGTTGCTATGGTCAGTTCCAGCGCAAAGAGTGTTGCGGCGTTTGCTGCAACATCGGCTACCGCTGCACCGGTAGCGGCAAAAAAGCCCCCTCCGCGCCCAGTGGCGATCAATATTCCGTTGGTGACTACAGCGCCGATCAAGGCGCCGCGCTATCCGGTCGGGCATCCGGAGGCGTTTGTGCCGGAATTTGAGGATTACGTCGCCAAAAAGATTGCGCCCTTTGTGCCAGGCGTAGCGGTTGTTATTGTCTCCGGTGGGCAGATCAAATCCCTCAACGGCTATGGCGTACGCCGTGCAGGCACCCGCGAAACGGTCACGCCAGATACGGTGTTTCGTCTTGCTTCATTATCGAAAGTATTTGCTGCAACGGCGGCGAGCGTGTTGGTGAGCGAAGGGCGCATCAACTGGGAGACCACCGTCACCGCGGTATTACCCGATGTTACCTTTAGCAATGCGCGCTACAGTAAGCAGCTCACCTTGCGTCATATTCTCTCTCAATCCTCGGGTTTGCCGCGCCACACTTACAGTCACTATATCGATGCGGGCAAGAGCTACGCCGATTCAGTCGCGCGCTTGCGCTATGTCAATTTCGTCTGCCCGCCGGGCAAGTGTTTTGCCTACCAGAACGTGCCCTATAGCCTCGCGGGGGATATGATCAAGAAAAAATCAGGCATGAGTTTCGAGCAGTACACCGAAGAAAAAGTATTTGATCCACTTGGGATGCGCACGGCGTCCTATGGCTTGGCCAGCTATAACGCCTCACCCAATCGCGCCGCGCCGCATATCAATGATGGGAAGCGCTGGATACCCACCGCCGTGGTTGGCAATTGGTATCGCGTGGCACCAGCGGCAGGGGTGAATGCCAGTATTGTCGATATGTCGCGCTTTTTGCTGGCACAAATGGGCAAACGTCAGGATGTATTGCCGCTTGCGGTGCTCAACCCCATCCAGTCGCGGGTGACCAAAAATACCCCGGCGCAAAACTATTATGGGGTGCGTAAAGCGGTGGACAATACCGCCTATGGCATGGGCTTGCGCGTATTTGATTACGGGCGCTACAAAAACTTTATCCATCATGGCGGTCATGTAAAAGGTTTCCGCACCGAGATGGTATTCAATCGCGACCTGCAAATCGGCATGGTGTTTTTATCCAACTCCGAAACTCGCCTCGCGCGCGATGTGATTTTTAAGTTCCTCGATAGTTACGAACGCGCCCAGGTTGCCGCGCGCGAAGCGGCGAAGAAGAAAAAATAACCATGAAGTTCGCGACACTTGCCACTGCTCTGCACCCGCGCCATATTTTGCGCGCGCTCGATGATATAGACCGTGCAGAGACCTCTTATACGCTGGGTCGCCCCGCCGCCCTGCGCCGGGTGATGCTGGTCTTGGCCTGTGTGTCGGTGTGTTTATTGGTGCTGCATTACGGTAAGTTTGCCCAGAACCTGCAGCTGTTGTTGGGCTGGTTGGATGCGGGTTACTGGCCGCGGTTGCAGGCCAGCGGCTGGTTGGAGCTCTGCGGTTATCTCTGGTGGACACTGTGCCATCTGCTCACGTTTATTGTGTTGCCCTGGCTGGTGATTCGTTATGGCTTTCAGCAATCCATGGTGGATTTTGGCTGGCGC
>CAXAVL010000204.1:0-8393 GCA_963971905.1 uncultured Cellvibrio sp. | reverse complement strand
ATGCGCCCTTGATGGAATGGACCGCGATCATTGATGCGTACTACGACACTTTTACCGTTATCCAAATTTGTCACCCGCACATAGGATGGAATGGGCAAGGTTTTATGCGCGCCAGTCATGGCATACATATCGTAACGTTCACCGTTAGAGGTATTGTGTCCGTTAAATTTATTACCGTACCAGGAAGCGTAGCCGCGCTCGCGATAGGCGCTTTCATCCTCAATCAAGTAATAGGTTTTGCCCAGCACCGTGTAGGGATTTTTATTGCCAGCACGGGTGCGCGTTTCATAGCGTGGTACTGCATCGGGCACGTGGGATAAATCTATATCTTCGCTGGGACCAAAATCTTTATCATGTGAATAGCGACCATCATTTGGATTGTAGGGTGCATTGGGTCTAGTTGATGTCGCTGGCTTTTGTTTAGTGCCCGAACAAGCCGCTAAAAAAATACAACAGATAAATACCAACAGGATATTTATTTTTTGCACTCTGGGCACAGTGGCTCGGGCGATGAATAGCATTAGTGCACAGCTCCGGCTATTTTTTTAGTGTTTTTTTGCATTGCCTGTTTGATTTCCAAGCTCAAATCGTACACCGCCATGGCGTACATAGGACTGCGATTGTAACGGGTGATGGTATAAAAATTTTGCAAGCCGAGCCAATATTCCAAACCATTGACACCGTCAAACTCAATTGCAATCACCGGCGTGCGGTTAGCAATATTTTTAGTGGGAGCAACACCGTTTTTTTTCCAATCACTCACATTCATAGTGGGTTGCACTACTGTATTGAATGACTCGTTAGCCAGAAGTGTCGCACGCGACTTGGTTAACTTTGCCGGCACTACAACCGGCTTACCGGTTTGCCAGCCGTGTCGTTTAAAATAATTGGCCACACTGCCAATCGCATCGGTTGGGTTGTTCCAAATGTCGGTAAAACCATCGCCACTGAAATCTACCGCGTAATTGCGATAGCTAGAAGGCATAAATTGCCCGTAGCCCATTGCGCCTGCGTAAGAGCCCTTAAACTCCAACGGATTATGTTTTTGTTCGCGGGTGAGAATAAAATAATTCACCAATTCCGAGCGAAAAAACGGCGCGCGCGGCGGGTAATCAAACGCCAATGTGCTCAGTGCATCGATCACATACCAGCTGCCGGTATTTTTACCGTAGTTGGTTTCCACACCGATAATCGCCACAATAATTTCTGCCGGTACACCGTACTCTTTTTCTGCACGCGCCAGTACAGCGCGATGTTCATTCCAAAACGCAACACCATTGGTAATGCGCATGGGCACGATAAAAATGGGGCGATACTCTTTCCAAGTTTTGGATTTTTCTGCCGGGCGCGCGATTGCATCCAGAATCGGTTGGCGTTTTTGCGCTTTGCTTAGGATCTGATTGACGTATTCGGCGCTAAATCCGTGCTGTTGCACCATTTCATCGACAAAGGCACCTGCCAACGGATGCTGACTGTAATCGGCTGCCGCAACAAAACTGAAACTCAAACCTGCAATAACACCCAAGCAGTGCTTGGAAAAACTGTGACAAAAAGACAGCATAGAACCTCATTGTTAAACGTTAAGCTTGGGGTGTCATTACCCGCTTTTTCTCGGTGGAGATGGCCATTAACAAACCAAAACCCGCAAACAGCGCGACAATGGCCGTACCGCCCTGACTAATTAATGGCAAGGGTACACCGACCACTGGCAGCATGCCGGATACCATCCCCATATTGACGAAGACGTAAACAAAAAAAGTGGAGCTCACGGCCGCCGCAAGTAAACGCCCAAAACTATTCTGCGAATTTACCGCAATCATTAACCCGCGAATAATCAGCATGGCGTAGATCGTCAGCAACAAGATGACGCCAAGCAAACCGAATTCTTCTGACATCACCGCAATAATAAAATCTGTATGGCCTTCCGGGAGAAAATCCAAGCGCGATTGGGTACCTTCCATCCAACCCTTACCTGACAGGCCGCCCGAGCCGATTGCTGTTTTGGACTGGATAATGTTCCAGCCAGTTCCCAATGGATCTTGCGTGGGGTCAAGCATGGTCAATACACGCTGGCGCTGATAATCGTGCAGCATAAAATGCCAAATCGGCCAGAGACTGGCGGCAAAGATAGCTACGGCAGCAGCGATGTACCGCCAGAGCAACCCCGAAAAAAATAGCACCATAAGACCTGATGTGGCCACCAAAATAGAGGTGCCCAAATCGGGCTGCTCGATAATCAGGGCGGTAGGCAAACCAATCAGCCCGAGCACCACAATAACTTGAGTAAAACGCGGCGGCAAAAAACCGCGACTGAGATAAGCGGCGACGGTAATCGGCATCGCCAGCTTCATCACTTCCGATGGCTGGAAGCGGAAACTGCCAATTTGCAGCCAGCGCTGCGCGCCCATGGAAATTTCACCAAACACTGTTACTGCCACGAGCAGTAACACTCCGCCAACATAAGCAAAGGGCGCCATGCGCCGCATAAACTCCACTGGAATCTGTGCCACGACAAACATAGTGATATAGGCAATCATAAAAAAACCAGCTTGTTTCTCTACACTCGGCAAATGATGGCCGCTGGCACTGTAAAGCACCGTCAGGCCAATCACCGTGAGCAGCATCAATAACAGCAGCAAGAAAAAGTCGATATGCAATCGCTCGGCAAGGCGTGCGCGACGGCTGAACGCACTCGCCGCTTCCGGCATCCGCCGCAGGAAATCCTGTTTACTCATTACCGGCTCCTGACCCAGTGGTAGTGGCTGCCGATGAAGACGCTGCTGCTTTTGCAGCTTCTCCTGCCTCTTTGGCTAAGCGCACGGCTTTGCGTTCGGCGATATAGTTGTTGGCACGTTTGACAATCGCGGCGTGATGGAAACCCACCGGCGGGACAAATTCATCGGCAGCGAGGTAGTAACCCAGAATATGCGCATCCATTATTGCCCGCGCCACGGGTGCTGCCTGGCTCGATCCACCCTCAGCATTTTCCAGCATGATTGCAACTGCAATTTGTGGCGCCTCAATGGGTGCAAAAGCGACAAACAAAGCATGATCGCGATGGCGCTCTTTCAGCGCCGCCGAGTTGTATTTAGCATTTTGCGCAATGGCCACTACCTGTGCGGTACCCGATTTGCCCGCCATGCGGTATTCGGCGCGCTCCGATGCCTTGCGTGCCGTTCCGCGCGCACCGTGCATTACCTCTTCCATGCCACCGATAACCGCATCCCAATACTCAGGCTTGGTATCAAACACCTCCTCAATGATAGGCTCATGCACCTTATCGCCGATCTTCTGGATAAATTGTGGCCGGTAGCGGGTGCCACGGTTGGCAATGGTGCTGGTCATCACCGCCAGCTGCATAGGTGTTGCCAGCATATTGCCCTGACCAATGGAAATATTGACCGTATCGCCCGGGTACCAGGCCTCGCGTCTGGCGGCGCGCTTCCATTCGCGCGATGGCCAAATACCTTTGCGCTCATGGGGGATATCAATGCCGGTGAGTATGCCCATGCCAAAGTAATGACCGTATTGGCTGATCTTATCGATCCCCATACGATTGCCCAGATCCCAGAAATAGGTATCGCAGGATTGGGAAATAGCGACTTTCAGGTCGACCCGGCCATGGCCGCCACCGGTTCTGGCAAGACTCCAATCGCGCCATAAACGTGAACTGCCGGGAAGGGTGAACACCCCGCGATCTGCAATGGCGCGGTGTACATCAGTAAAGCCAGAATCCAGCCCCGCCAGGCCCAGAACCGGTTTAACGGTGGAGCCGGGGGGATATTGCGCCTGTAAAAAACGATTAAACAGCGGTGTATCTATATCTTCATTGAGACTTTTGTAATCGCGATAGCTAATGCCAGTCACAAAAAGATTCGGGTCAAACCCTGGGTAGCTGACCGCCGCCAACACGCCACCGGTCTTGACATCAATTGCCACCACCGCACCGCGACGACCGCGCATGGCGGCAACGGCAGTCTCTTGCAGACGCGCATCCAGATGCAGGCGTAAATCGCTGCCCTGACGGGAATCAATTCGATCCAAAATCCGCATCACCCGACCGCGCGCATTGGTTTCCACGTTCTGACTGCCCACTTCACCCAATAACACACCTTCGTAGCTCGCCTCTATGCCACTTTTACCAATGGCATGAGTGCCGGCATAACGTTGCAATTGCTCGGGGGTAAAGGAATTTACATCCCGCTCACTGATGCGTCCGGTGTAACCTATCACATGGGCAAACATATCGGCATGGGGGTAATTGCGTACCAACTCAGCGTTCACCTCCACGCCTTCAAGCAAATGCTGATTGACCGCAAGCTTGGCAATTTCATCTTCGGTAAGACGATAGCGCAATGGCACTGGGTCGAGCTTATGGCGGCGCTGTTTTTGGGCTTTATAAAATTTGCCCAAGTCCGAAGGGCTGATTTCAATCAGCGTTTTGAGCAGCTCGATTGTATTGTTTAATTCCGTGGCATCGCCGCTTACAACAGACAGCGTAAAACTTGCTTTGTTATCGGCCAGCAGCTCGCCGTTGCGGTCAAAAATAAGCCCGCGGGTTGGCGGCACCGGCTGCACATGCACGCGGTTGCGATCAGATTGGGTGGCGTATTCTTCGTAGTTAACAATTTGTAAATCGTAATAGCGATAGAGCAATGTCGAGGCCAGCAGGAGCATAAACCCGGCCATCACCAGTATGCGGCTGCGAAATAGTTTTGCCTCGCGCTGGTGATCTTTAAACTGTTGGGAATCTTGCATGCTCAGGCCAGAAACTCGTGTAGATCAAGGTTGATGTGGTTGTCGTCTGCTATTGGTTATTGGCCAAACAGTTATTTGTGGTACGGATGATTTTGTAAAATCGTACAGGCTCGATACAGTTGTTCGATCACCAAAATTCGCACCAGCGGATGAGGCAGGGTAAGCGGCGATAGCGACCATTTAATCTTTGCCAGCGCCGAACACCCGGGCGCAAGCCCATCGGGGCCGCCAATTAATAGCGAATAATTGGCGCCGCTCATTTTCCAACCCGCCAGATTTTCGGCTAGCTGTTCAGTGCTCCAAGGCTTGCCTTTGACCTCAAGGGCGATGACTTGTTCGTCTTTGCCGCCCTTTTCAATCATGGCCAGCATAGCCTCGCCTTCTTTTTCCATCGCTTTGGCGATATCGCTATTTTTGCTGCGCTGAGCGAGCGGCAATTCCACCATTTCCACTGTGACATCACGCGGCATACGCTTGGCGTATTCCGCATACCCCGCTTCCACCCAGTCGGGCATTTTGGTGCCCACGGCAATAATACGAATGCGCATAACAGCTATTTACTCACAGCGAATCAATTAACCGCGGCTAGCCGGTTTCATTGACCAGAGTTTTTCTAACTCGTAATAATCGCGCGCTTCCTGTTGCATCACATGCACGACGGTATCACCGTAATCCACCAAGACCCAATCGCCGGTTTCCAAACCTTCAACACCTAGCGCGCGAAAGCCCGCTTTTTTGGTTTCTTCCACCAGATTTTCCGCGAGTGAGCGCGAGTGACGGCTAGAGGTACCGCTGGCGATAATCAGGGTATCCATTACATCAGTGAGTTCATGTACATCGAGCGTCACTATGTCTTTGCCTTTGAGGTTTTCAAGGGCGTTAATGATCGCTTGGTTTAAATCAGACATTCAGTTACCTATAGATAAAAAAACAAATAGAAAATACAAATAAAAATTTCAAAAAATAAAGATGAAAATGTGCAGGCTATTGATAGAGCTTGTGCGCACAGATGTAGTTCCAAACACCCTCAGGCATCAAAAACTGCGGCGAACTGCCCGCGTGAATCTGTGCACGAATATCAGTGGCAGAGATAGGTAATAGCCGCTGCTCCAACAACACAATTGCACCAGCCGCTTGCTGGGCAATGGCATCGATCGGGCGGCGATGCACATTTAACAACTCCACCACCGCACCGGACTCCGGTAAAAACCAACCCGGCCGCGCCACCACAACTATATGTGCCAACTGCAGCAGTTGCCCCCAGTTGTGCCAAGTGTCGAGCGTGGCAAAACTGTCCATGCCCATACACAAACACAGGCTAAACTCAGCGCCGACTTCCGCGCGCAACTCACGCAGTGTGTCGTAAGTGTAAGAAGGTTTATCGCGCTGCAATTCGCGCTCATCTATGACCAGCTCCGCACAATCCTGCAGCGCCAGTTTGAGCATTGCCACGCGCTCGTTTGCCGTTGCGCCCGGTGTAGGGCGATGGGGTGGCAAATAGCAGGGCAGCAAACGCATCTCATCTAACTGCAACTGCTGTTTAAGCTCCAGCGCCATGCGCAAGTGGCCGATATGAATCGGGTCAAAGGTGCCGCCGAAGATACCTATGCAATTGCGCATGAGGGATTAAGTGCGAATATGCCCATCGCCAAACACCACCCATTTTTGCGAGGTCAGACCTTCAAGGCCAACCGGGCCGCGCGCGTGGATTTTGTCGGTGGAGATACCAATCTCGGCACCCAAACCGTATTCAAAACCATCGGCAAAACGGGTTGATGCATTGACCATCACCGAGGCGGAATCCACTTCGGTAATAAAGCGGCGCGCGCGGGTGTAATCTTCGGTCACAATCGCATCGGTATGTTGTGAGCTGTATTGGTTGATGTGAGTTATGGCTTCATTCAAACCAGCGACAATTTTGATCGACAAAATCGGCGCGAGATATTCCGTCGCCCAATCTTCATCGGTTGCAACATTCGCCGCAATCAAAGCGCGGGTCTTGTCATCGCCGCGCAGCTCCACACCTTTTTCCGCGTAGGCAGCAGCGAGGCGCGGCAGAATTTGCGCAGCGACTTGTTCATTCACCAACAGAGTTTCCATCGCGTTGCACACACCGTAGCGATGGGTTTTGGCGTTCATGGCAACCGCAAAGGCTTTGTCCAAATCCGCTTTATCATCGATATACACGTGGCAGATACCATCGAGGTGTTTGATCACCGGCACCTTGGCATCATTGCTAATGCGCTCGATTAAACCTTTGCCACCGCGCGGCACAATCACATCCACAAATTGCGGCATAGTGATCAGTTCACCCACTGCTGCGCGGTCAGTGGTAGCCACGACTTGCACTACATCGGCAGGCAAACCTGCGGCTTTTAAGCCTGCTTGCAAACAATTGGCGATGGCGCGGTTGGAGTGAATCGCCTCACTGCCACCGCGCAAAATGGCGGCGTTGCCGGACTTCAAACATAAACTGGCGGCATCGATAGTCACATTGGGGCGCGACTCATAAATAATGCCGACCACGCCGAGCGGCACGCGCATTTTGCCCACTTGAATACCACTGGGGCGATAACTCATATCGGTAATTTCACCGCAGGGATCGGCCAGTGAAGCGACCTGACGCAGACCTTCAATCATGCCGTCGATAGTCGCTGGCTTAACCGCCAAACGGTCGAGCATCGCAGCATCCAAACCATTGGCCTTACCGGCAGCCAAATCTTTTTGGTTTTCAGACACCAGCGTAATACGGGATTTATCCAGCTCGTCGGCAATCGCGAGCAGCGCTTTATTTTTCAACGCGGTAGGTGCAGCGGCGATTACGCGAGAGGCAAGGCGCGCTTTGCGGCCAAGTTCGGCCATATATTCTTTGACGTTCAATTCAGACATGAAACAACCTGTTACGGGTAATTCGGAAAAAATGGCCGCGATTATAACCTGAGTTGTGCTCAGTTTTGATGCCATCACTGGCTTTATTTCCGCGTTATTCATGCTTTGCATGGGTTATCGGTAGCGTATTCCACTCAAGACTGGAATTTGAGCGTTGCGATGAAGAGCACAATTTTGTCTCAGCGGATTTCAGTTTTCATTCAGGCTGACAGGCATAGTCTGGTTTCACCCCCCGGAAAACGGGAGCCACTATTTACCAAAGGGGAAGACCATCATGAAAAGCCTGTTACTCATCAGCACTTTGGCCAGCAGCCTGCTGCTGGCTAACAACGCTCTGGCTGATCGCGATTATCGCCACAAACACAAACATCACAAGCATCACCATCACACTTATCAGGTGGTTGAGTACACCGAATATGCGCGCGTTGTCTCCAGCAAGCCCATTTATCGCACTGTGGCGGTAGAGGTTCCAGTGGACTCCTGCCGCGTAGAAACCCTGGCTTACAGCGAACGCCAGCGCGGTGGTGACTCCTTTAAGGGCACAGTTGTCGGTGGCTTGATTGGCGCCGCGATTGGCCATGAAGTGGGGCGCAACGGCCACGCGACCGCCGCTAGAGGTTTAATCGGCGCGGCAATTGGCAATGATGTCGCCGGCGGCAGCCGCCGTGTCACCCGCTATGAAGACCGCGAAGTGTGCACCACTCGCTACCGCACCGAATACGAGCGGCAGCTGGTCGGTTACGATG
>CAXAVL010000203.1:0-8466 GCA_963971905.1 uncultured Cellvibrio sp. | reverse complement strand
TCCTTTGAAAAAGGAGGTCGCCGTAGGCGGGAGGATTTGCTTTTCAAGAGTTAAAAAATATATGTCTATTTCATCCGTAATTAAATCCATTCAAGACATCATGCGTAAAGATGCTGGTGTCGATGGCGATGCCCAGCGCCTGGGGCAACTTTCGTGGTTATTGTTTTTAAAAATATTTGACGCCCAAGAAGAAAACCTGGAATTTGAACAAGAGGATGCCTACAAAGCACCCATCCCAAAAAAATACCTTTGGCGCAATTGGGCGGCAGACCCAGAAGGCATTACGGGTGAAGAGTTGCTGGATTTTGTAAACCTAGAGTTGTTCCCCAAATTAAAAGACTTGCAAGCACCTATGCGCTCCAACCCACGCGGTTTTGTGGCGAAAGAAGCGTTTAGCGATGCTTTCAACTACATGAAAAATGGCACGCTTCTGCGTCAAGTCATTAACAAACTCAACGAAATTGATTTTACCAACTCAGCCGAGCGCCACTTGTTTGGTGATTTGTACGAGCAGATCTTAAAAGACCTGCAAAGCGCCGGTAATGCCGGTGAGTTTTATACCCCGCGAGCGGTCACCCGTTTTATTGTGGAGATGATAGATCCAAAACTCGGTGAATCCATTTTTGACCCAGCCTGCGGCACGGGCGGATTTTTAAGTTGCGCGTTTGATCATGTAAAAGCGAACTACGTGCACTCCGGCGAAGACCACGCCATTTTGCAGCAACAAATTCACGGCGTAGAAAAAAAGCAATTACCGCATTTGCTCTGTACCACCAATATGTTGTTACACGGCATAGAAGTACCCGTGCAAGTAAAACACGCCAACACCTTAAACCGGCCGCTTTCCAGTTGGGATGACGACGAACAAAAAGATGTCATCATCACCAACCCGCCTTTTGGTGGTACAGAGGAAGACGGCATAGAAAAAAACTTTCCCTCCGAAATGCAAACCCGCGAAACGGCGGATTTGTTTTTGCAGTTAATTATTGAAGTATTAAAAGACGGTGGTCGCGCCGCAGTAGTTCTGCCAGATGGCACGCTCTTTGGTGAAGGCGTAAAAACCAAAATTAAAAAGTTGTTGTTAGATACCTGCAACCTACACACAGTGGTTCGCTTGCCCAACTCCGTATTTGCCCCTTATACCGGAATTAAAACCAATATTTTATTTTTTGAAAAAGGTACGCCAACAAAAGAGGTCTGGTACTACGAAGTTCCACTACCCGCTGGTGTAAAAGCCTTTAACAAAACCAAACCCATGAAGCTGGAAGACTTTGCCGCCTGTGCAGAATGGTGGGGCGAAGGCAAAAAACAATCCGTAAAAGCCAAACGCAAAAACCGTGTAGAGAATGAGCAGGCGTGGAAGGTATCGCGCGATGACATCATCGCCCGCAACTACAACCTCGATATTAAAAACCCCCATGTGGTTGAACAAATCAGTCACGACCCCGATGAATTGCTGGCCACTTACGCACAGCAGCAAAAAAATATTCAGCTGTTGAGAGATGAACTTAAAACCATTTTGAGTGATGCCTTAAATGGATAAATCAACGCCACCTTTTACACTAACCCCCCATATCATTCATTTGGTGGCGAATATTAGTGAGCATATAGGGCGTTTATCCTTCGTTAATGCGCAAGCGGCTGCATTACGTTTAAATCGCATTAACCGTATTCGCACTATTCAGGGTTCGCTTGCCATTGAGGGCAACACCTTGAGTGAGGAGCAAATTACGGCAATTCTGGAAGGTAAGCGAGTAATAGCGCCACCGCGTGAATTACAAGAGGCGCGCAACGCCATACGGGTTTATGAACAACTGGAACAATGGCAGCCTGAAAAGGAAAAAGATTTACTCAGTGCCCATGCCTTGCTCATGCAAAGTTTGGTGGATGACGCAGGCCATTACCGTAAAGGTAATGTGGGTGTTATGAAAGGCGAGCAAGTCGTGCGCATGGCACCGCCTGCAAGCCGCGTTGCTGGGTTAATGAAAAATTTATTGCTCTGGCTCAAAACATCCAACCAGCATCCGCTTATTGCGAGCTGTGTGTTTCACTACGAGTTTGAATTTATTCACCCCTTTAGCGATGGCAATGGGCGTATGGGGCGGCTATGGCAAACCTTGATATTAAACCAATGGAATCCCTTGTTTCAGAATATTCCGGTAGAGAGCCTGGTGCATCAACACCAAGCGGAATACTACCAAGCCATTAATGCCAGTACGCAAAAAACGGATTGCGCCACTTTCATTGAGTTTATGTTGAGGATGATTTTAGAGGCGATTACCAGTTCGGTAATGGCGGGTACTAAGGATCAAGATACCCCTCATGTAATCCTCCAAGTTACCCCCCAAGTAGAACAGCTGTTACATGCTTTAAAAGGTGAAATGGGGCGCGATGATCTGCTCGCTGCACTGGGCTTGAGTGACCGAAAAAATTTCCGTGAGGCGTATTTGCAACCGGCTTTAACCTTGGGCTTGGTAAGTATGACTAACCCCAGCAGCCCAAGAAGCCCCAAACAAAGCTACCGCATAACTTCGCAGGGTTTAGCGGTGTTAAAACAGAAGAAAAAATAAATCCCTCCCCAACCCTCCCTTTTTCAAAGGGAGGGAGTCACAGCCCACTTTGAAAAAGGGGGTCGCCGTAGGCGGGGGGATTTGCTCTTTGCTCTTAGCCCCTCCCTTTGAAAAAGGGAGGCGGGGGAGGGATTTTCTTTTTAGCTTTTAACTGCCAACAGAAAAATTTGAATGAATTGTCTCGACACCGTCGAGACAATTACCCTACACAAAATAAGCGATATTTTTTATGCAAAACCTAATTACCGATCACCTAGACATCTGGACAGCCGCCCACAAAACCCGCAGCACCGCAGGGCGGGGCAGCAACAACAGACTGGAATTGGTCGGCATTAAAAAATTGCGCGAATTGATTTTGGAATTGGCAGTCAGCGGCAATCTTATAAAAGTGACCGAGCATATCGATCACAAACACTTTCTCGAACAAGTTTCTGAGGAAAAAAATAGAATCATAGCTGATTCCGGCACATCGAAAGTGAAGGAAATATCTGACGAGTCAACAATTAGAATCCCTGCCCGACCACAGCACTGGGAATTAGTAAAAGTTAATGAAATATTCATCACAACTCAAGGGGTTCAAATTTCAAAAGCTGAACAGATTCAGGATGCTATGCCAGGTTATGATCGTTACCTGTACATCAGTGATTTTAAAAGCAATGACGAGCTAAAATTTGTTAAAGATACATATCCACATAAGAAAGTTACAACTGATGATCTTGTGATGGCAAATACTGGTAGCCCAGGAGAGGTATATTTTGGTGTGCCTGGAATATTAAGCAATAACTTATTTAAATTGAGCTTCAGTAAGAAAATATTGATTCAAAAATATGTCTATATTTATTTCAAATCGCTAGGTTTTGTTTCATCTTTAAAGAGAATGCTAAAAGGTGGAGCTCAACAACATTTGGGTCATAAGCTGATCGGAAGTCAGTACATTGTATTCCCTCCTCTCCCCGAACAACACCGCATAGTCGCCAAAGTCGATGAGCTAATGGCCTTTTGCGATCAATTGGAGAAAACCCAAAGCGAAAATATCGCCGCCCATGCACAACTTGTAGAAGCACTGCTTGCCACCTTAACTAACAGCAGCGACCACAACGAACTACAAAACAACTGGCAGCGCATAGCCGCGCACTTCGATACCTTATTCACCACCGAACACAGCATCGACCAACTCAAACAAACCATTCTGCAATTAGCTGTAATGGGCAAACTCGTCCCACAAAACCCCAGCGACGAACCCGCCAGCGAACTCCTAAAAAAAATCGCCGCCGAAAAAGCGCAGTTGATTAAAGAAGGAAAAATCAAAAAAGAAAAACCGCTGCCGGAAATTACGGACGAGGAAAAACCGTTTGAGTTGCCGAATGGGTGGGAATTTGTACGATTACAATCGTTTGCAACCGTCCTAGCGGGAAATGCATTTAAAAGTGAAGATTTTTCTTCGGAAGCTGGAGCTAAGGTTATAAAAATAACCAATGCAGGAGTCGGTGAATTTGTAGAAACACCCGATTATTTGCCATCAGATTTTATTAATACAGCAAGTCAATATTTGGTATTTGAGGGAGATTTCATTCTCGCATTAACTAGACCTTACATTGCGGACGGTCTAAAAATCAGTAAATGTCCGGCTAGCTACAACAAGTCATTGCTAAACCAGCGTGTTGCAGCTATCAGAATTAATCAGATATTGGAGCCAGAATACTTCTATCAATATTTCAGAAGCCACTTTGTTCTAGGCGTATATCTGAATAGATTCGGTGGCTCGGGCTTGCAACCGAATTTAAAGATGTCTGATGTTACAGAGTTAGTGTTTGCTATTCCACCGATAGAAGAACAACACCGCATAGTCGCCAAAGTCGAGGAACTAATGACTCTCTGCGACACCTTAAAAACCAACCTCCAAAACGCCCAAACCACCCAGCTAGCACTGGCAGATGCGTTGGTTGAGCGGGCGATAGGGTGAAATCCACTATGTCCAAAACCTATCACCCACCCCAGAGTTTTTGAGTGTGGTAATGATGTTCTTCATGGCATCTGGTCTTGTGACTGCATGATTTAAGAGGGTGGGTAGTTTATCGTGAACATAATCAGTCCTGAAGCGAATGGTTTGCGGGGTATAATACGAACTTAAAGAAATCGTTGGGTAGACTCTATGCAAAAAACCATTCGCCGCCGCACTCCTGTTAAATCTGTTGAATTTCAAACCGCTATTCACCCTCTGCTGCAGCGTATTTACAGCGCCCGTGGTGTGCAGCATGAACGCGAGTTGCAATATCAACTGGCGAATTTGCATAAGCCGAATTTTAAAGGATTGCAGGATGCCGTTAGCTTGTTGGCGGATGCCGTGGTTGCGCAGGCAAAAATTATTATTGTGGGCGACTTCGATGCGGACGGTGCAACCAGCAGTGCATTAGCAGTATTGGCACTGCGGGCGATGGGTTTGCCGCATGTCGATTTTTTAGTGCCGAATCGGTTTGAATATGGTTATGGTTTAACGCCGGAAATTGTTGCGGTGGCCGCTGCACAACAGCCGGATATCATCATCACGGTTGATAATGGCATCTCTAGTATTGAAGGTGTTGAGGCCGCGCGCGAATTGGGTATCGCTGTTGTTGTTACCGATCACCATTTGCCCGGTGCTCAGTTGCCGAATGCCGATGCAATTGTGAACCCCAATCAACCCGGTTGTGAATTCCCCAGTAAAAATTTGGCCGGTGTCGGCGTCATTTTTTATGTGATGAATGCCTTGCGCGCCGAGTTGCGCCAAATGGGTTGGTTTGAAGAGAGCGGTATTGCAGAACCCAATATGGCGAGCTTTTTGGATTTGGTGGCGCTCGGTACAGTGGCCGATGTAGTGCCGCTGGATTATAACAACCGCATTTTAGTGGCCCAGGGCTTACAGCGTATTCGCGCCGGTGTGTGTCGTCCTGGCATTAAAGCCATGCTGGAAGTCTCTGGCAAACAGGCGAATAGACTAGTGGCGAGTGATTTTGGTTTTGCCCTTGGCCCGCGTTTAAATGCGGCAGGGCGCTTGGATGATATGTCGCTTGGCATTCAGTGTTTGATGTGCGAGAGCGAAAATCTCGCGCGCGAAATGGCTGCGCAACTCGATGAGTTGAATCGCGATCGCAAAGCCATTGAAACCGGCATGCAGCAAGAGGCAATGATTATGTTGCAAAAAACCTTGCAGGCGGATGCAGAAAGTTTGCCCTGGGGTTTGTGTTTGTTTGATGAAACCTGGCATCAAGGTGTGATTGGTATTTTGGCGTCGCGTATTAAATATAAATACCATCGCCCGACGATTGTGTTTGCCGATGCCGGTGAAGGCGATATCAAAGGCTCTGCGCGCTCTGTGCCCGGTTTTCATATACGCGATGCGCTGGATGCTGTCGCAGCGCGTCACCCGGAGTTGCTGCAAAAATTTGGCGGTCATGCGATGGCCGCCGGTATGAGTTTAACCCGTGAAAATTTTCCAGCATTTGCACAAGCGTTTGATGAAGAGGTGCGTCGGCAGCTAAGCGTCGATGATTTACAAGCGGTGGTGGTGAGTGACGGCGAACTGACTGCGCAAGAGTTTTCACTGCAAATTGCCTCGCAATTGCGCGAAGCTGGCCCTTGGGGGCAACATTTTCCCGAGCCGCTTTTTGATGGTGAGTTTTATCTGGTGCAACAAAAACTGGTGGGAGAAAAGCATTTAAAAATGACACTCGCCCATGATGCACAAGGGCAGAATTTGGTGGATGCTATTGCGTTTAATATAGACCCAGCGATTTGGCCTAATCCGCAAGCGCAAAAAATTCGCGTAGCCTATAAATTGGATATCAACGAATTTCGCGGCAATACAACAGTGCAATTGCTGGTAGATTATTTGGAATTAGCAGCGCACTAAGGCTGCTAATTCAGTTAATGTTTTTTTATCTTGCCAGCATTTTTTCCAATTCAGGTAATACATTGCTGACAATGATTGGTTGGGCCTCAGCGGTGGGGTGGATGCCGTCGCGCTGCACTAGTGCTTCATTGCCGCCAATCCCCTCCAATAAAAAGGGAATTAATTCCAAATCGTTCTTTTTGGCGAGTTTTCCGTAAAGATCTTTAAATTGATTGCTATAGCGTGCGCCATAATTCGGTGGAATCTGCATTCCTGCCAGCAATACTTTTGCATTGGCTTTTTTACTTGCATCTATCATCGCCTGCAAGTTTTTTTCTAAGAGTTTCAGTGGTTGGCCGCGCAGGCCATCGTTGCCACCTAATTCCACAATAACAATATTTGGTTGATGTTCTGCGAGCAGTGCGGGCAGGCGAGTATTGCCGCCAGAGCTGGTTTCGCCGCTGACACTCGCATTAATGATCTGAACGGCATGTTTTTGCGTTAAGTCTTGCTCCAGTAATTTTACCCAGCCTTGTTGAATATCAATGCCATAAGCGGCGCTCAAGCTGTCACCCATCACCAGTATTTTTGTTGGATTTGTCGGTGCGTTTTGCGCATAGGCGAGACTGGTGACAATTGTCAGGAGTAAAAACAGGTAAATCTTTAGTTTGTGCATGGTTATCAAAATCCTATGCCAATAGAATGAATCATTCGTATTTTATTAACGTGCTCGTTTATTAAAGGTTACTCAATTATGTCTGCTGTTGCTATGGTTCAAGCGAATTCAGTTACCAAACAGGTTAATACGCAAGAAGGTACCTTAACAATTCTTCACCCAATTTCAATGCGAGTGATGGCCGGTGAGTCGCTGGCGATCACCGGTGCATCCGGTTCAGGAAAGTCCACGTTATTGGGCATTCTCGCTGGTTTGGATGTGCCCAGTACCGGCGAGGTCATCCTCAATGGCAACAACCTCTCGCAATTAGACGAGGAAGGGCGCGCAAAAGTTCGCGCTGGCAACGTAGGCTTTATTTTTCAATCGTTTCAGTTGTTGCCTGGGCTAAGCGCCCACGAAAACGTGATGTTGCCGTTGGAGCTGCGTGGTGATAAAGCGGCAAGTAGCAAAGCGCGGGAGTTTTTGGAGCGTGTGGGTTTAGCGCAACGTTTGCATCATTACCCCCAACAGTTGTCCGGTGGCGAGCAGCAGCGAGTAGCAATTGCACGTGCTTTTGCCAGTGAACCCAAAGTGTTATTTGCCGATGAACCTACGGGAAATTTGGATAGCACCACTGGCGCACGCATTATTGAATTATTGTTCGAGTTAAATCGCGCGCAAGGTACAACCTTGGTTCTAATTACCCATGAAGAGCGCTTGGCACAGTTGTGTCAGCATCGAATGGAATTGGCCGCGGGCGCTATAGTGTCTGGGCGGGAGTAATTAACATGATGTTGGCGATTAATTTATTAAAGCGCAATTGGCGCAGCGGCGAATTAAAGTTATTGGGCTTTTCATTGCTGCTCGCGGTTGCGGTGTTGAGTGGTATTTCTATTTTTACTGATCGCTTGGAAGCAACATTAATTAGCGAAAGCAATAGCGTGCTGGGTGCAGATTATATCGTGCGCGGTTCCCAACCCCACAATCCGGAATGGCCAAGCGCTGCAGAAAAAGACAATATTCAACAGACGCAAGCTGCGTTATTTTCCTCTATGGTGTTTGCGGGCGATGAAATGCATCTCGCGTCAGTTAAAGCCGTTGACGCGGGTTATCCTTTGCGTGGGCAGTTTGAGATTAGTCGTGTGCCCTTTGCAATGGATCTTGCTGATATCGAAATTGCCAAAACAATTCCGGCGCCCGGTGAGGCCTGGGTTGATTCGCGTTTGTTGCCGTTACTAAAAATTCAATTGGGCGATAAGGTTGCTGTAGGTGAATACGAGTTAACCGTGACTCATGTATTGATTCGTGAACCCGATAGCGCCAATCCGTTTAGCATGACTGGCGCGCGTCTGATTATGAATATGGCAGATCTT
>CAXAVL010000202.1:0-8573 GCA_963971905.1 uncultured Cellvibrio sp. | reverse complement strand
TCGCGGCTGCGTTCATGCAAACCTATGTGGATGTGCATGTGGGCAACTACCACAAGCACGCATTTGTCTGGGCGGGAATTGATTGGCAGCTGCTGCAAACCCTAGGTTTTTGTTTGTGGTTATTAGTAGTGTGCCGCTATTTACCGCCAGGGCGAGGCTCACAGCATTTGCGCCTGCTGGCAGACAACAGCTTCCCCATCTTTTTTGTCCATCCGCTGCTATCGATTCTGGTGGAAAATGTTATTCGTATCGCGGTGCAGTCGGGCTGGTCTATCCCACATAGTGTATGGCCCGCTTTATGGATCAGCGCGTTGATTTTCATCTTCCAACTCTACGGCAGCCTGCTGGTGGTTTTGCTTCTGCGCCGCGGTTGGGGCGAAAAAAGTCGCTGGGTGATTGGTTAGGGCGCTACACCCAATTTTCTACTCGCAATCCCTCCACCCTGACAAACTCCTTTTCGTTATTGGTGACCAAGATCCAATCGCGGGCGCGGGCGGAAAGCCATAAATCATTGCTGCCAATCATCTGTCCTGATTTTGGTAAACTCGCGCGAATTTCCCCGTAATGTTCGGCGACGCTATCTGAAAGCACCTCAATATTCATCAAGCTGGCCAGCTCATCGATTACTGCCATGGCTCGCGCTTTCGACTGACTTTTCTCGGCGCCGAAACGCAGCTCACCCAGAGTAATCACCGACATAGCCAATTCATTGGCAGCATGTTGTGCGAAGCGCTCGCGTACCGGAAGGGGGTTATATTTGGCGATGTAAATACAGATATTGGTATCAAGCAGATAACGTGTAGCCATAAAAAATCCTGTTAAAAGTCTTCCCGTTCCTGAGGCGGCAGATCTTCCCGCTCTTGCCCCATAACATCGTCTGGCAGGCGGGTAAGCGCATCAAAAATCGCCCCGGCATTGGGGGTAACCGCACGCAGGATAATTTCGTCGCCACGGCGAAAGATTTCAACCTGATCTACATCAAAACGATATTCTTTAGGCAACCTTACAGCCTGGCTATTACCGGATTGAAAAACACGAGCAAGCGTCATAGCTATATCCTCCATAGCGTAGTTACATTAAGTATATACGCGAAGTATTTACACTAACAGCTTAAATTTTCGCCAATTGAATCGCCACAAGCATATCCGTGTCACGCCTTCATAGGTATAATGCGCGCCTTTTTACGCTTCCCCATTTGCCTTAGCTAGGCACACACCCAAGAGAAATCCCACAGTGACAGATCAATCAGCAATCGAAAAACTGCGCAATATCGCCATTATCGCCCACGTTGACCACGGTAAAACCTCTATGGTTGACCAGTTGTTGCGTCAATCCGGCACCCTCGACCGTCGCGATGAAAGCGCCGACCTGATCATGGATAGCAATGACCAAGAGCGCGAGCGCGGCATTACTATTCTGGCCAAAAATACCGCGATTAAATGGAACGATTACCGCATCAACATCGTAGACACCCCTGGACACGCCGATTTCGGCGGTGAAGTAGAGCGTGTGTTGTCGATGGTTGACTCAGTATTGCTGATCGTTGACGCCGTTGGTGGCCCCATGCCACAAACCCGTTTTGTAACATCCAAGGCGTTTGAACAAGGTTTGAACCCGATTGTGGTGATCAACAAAATTGACCGCCCAGGCGCGCGCCCTGAGTGGGTTGTTGATCAAGTATTTGATTTGTTTGACCGTTTGGGCGCAACTGAAGAGCAACTCGACTTCCCAATTATTTATGCCTCTGCGTTAAACGGTGTTGCCGGTCTGGCTGCAGACGACATCGCCGAAGACATGACGCCGCTGTTCCAGATGATTGTGGATAAAGTAAAGCCGCCACAAGTTGATCTCAATGGCCCCTTCCAGATGCAAATTTCCGCACTGGATTACAGCAGCTATGTGGGTGTTATCGGGATTGGCCGTATCACTCGCGGCAGCCTGTCACCCAATCAACAAGTCATCGTTGTTGACCATCAGGGCAACACCCGTAAGGCCAAAGTACTGCAGGTGATGGGTTACCACGGTTTGCAACGTATTGAGACCGACATTGCCTATGCCGGTGACATCGTGTGTATCACCGGTGTCGATAAACTCGGTATTTCTGACACCCTATGTTCACCGGAATGTGTCGAGGCATTGCCAGCGCTTTCTATTGACGAGCCAACCGTAAGCATGACCTTCCAGGTAAACGATTCGCCGTTTGCCGGTAAAGAAGGCAAGTACGTGACCAGCCGCAATATCAAAGACCGCTTGGATCAAGAGCTGATTGCCAACGTGGCACTGCGTGTACAGCAAGGTGAAACGCCGGATAAATTTATCGTTTCCGGTCGCGGTGAATTGCACTTGTCAGTACTGATCGAAAATATGCGCCGCGAAGGCTACGAGCTGGGTGTTTCACGCCCTGAAGTAGTACAAAAAATCGTTGATGGCGTAATCCACGAGCCGTTCGAGCAAGTGGTGATCGATGTTGAAGAAGCGCATCAAGGTAAAGTGATGGAAGAGCTCGGCCTGCGCAAAGGTGAGCTGAACAACATGGAGCCGGATGGCAAAGGCCGTATCAAGCTTGAGTTCTTGTGTCCATCACGCGGCTTGATCGGTTTCCGTGGTCAGTTCCTGACTATGACCTCAGGTTCCGGCATCATGACCAGTATTTTTGATCACTACGGCCCGGTAAAAGAAGGCGAAGTAGCCAAGCGTCAAAACGGCGTATTGATCTCTATGGTGAAAGGCAAAACTCTCGCCTATGGTCTGCATCCGTTACAAGAGCGTGGCCGTTTGTTCTACGGCGCTGGTGTTGAAATTTATGAAGGTCAAGTGGTGGGTATTCACTCACGCAATAATGACTTGGTAGTAAACCCAACCAAAGCAAAACAATTAACCAACGTTCGCGCTTCCGGTACCGACGATGCGCTGACCCTGTCACCGCCCATCCGTCATACACTGGAGCAGGCGCTGGAATTTATTGAAGATGACGAGTTGGTAGAAGTAACGCCTCTCAGCATCCGCGTGCGTAAAAAACTGCTCACCGAAAACGAGCGTAAGCGCGGCAAAAAAGCCTAACGATCATTAACCGCAAGGTGCAATCGTTAAGCCAAAATCCCCAAAGTGAAAACGATGGGGATTTTTTTCGACTGGTGTATTCACGCTCAAGGTGTTTCGGTGGAAGTTTTCACGACTGTCTGAGACATGGATGTCGAAGATAAGCCTCCATGGATGGATTCACGGCGTGTCGTGAAAGCTTCCGCTGAAACACCCATGCAACAAAGTAGTTTTGCCATGGATATCTATTTTATTGTTGCTCTACTAACACTCGGCGCCTTTACCGGATTCTTTGCCGGGCTATTGGGCATTGGCGGCGGCGGCATTATGGTGCCCGCACTCACCATGTTATTTGTGCAGCAGCAATTTCCCGCTGAGCATATTGTGCATATGGCATTAGCAACCTCGATGACGGCGATTGTGCCTACAGCGATTGCAAGCTTGCGCGCTCACCACCAACATCAGGCCGTGATTTGGCCGGTAGTGATAAAAATTGCGCCGGGTATTTTGCTCGGCACCTTTGCCGGTACTTTTTTGGCGAGCTATTTATCGGCCAAACCGCTGGCGATTTTCTTCTCCTGTTTTATGGCGCTGGTTGCACTGCAAATGGTGCTCAACCGCAAACCGAAACCATCACACCAATTGCCCGGCGCTCTGGGTATGAGCTCGGTTGGCACCGGAATAGGGGGTATATCGGCACTGGTAGCGATTGGTGGCGGGACATTAACGGTGCCCTTTTTGGTCTGGTGCAATATTCGTTTACCAATTGCGATTGGCACATCGGCAGCGGTGGGTTTACCTATCGCCCTCGCTGGCGCAGCAGGTTATGCCGTGAATGGTTGGGGTATTAGCAATTTGCCCAATTACACACTCGGTTATATTTTCTGGCCAGCAGTTTTGGCAATGGCGGCAATGAGTTTTATCACTGCGCCGCTAGGCGCAAAACTAGCGCACAGTTTACCCATCGCACTGCTGAAAAAAATATTTGCGCTGCTGTTAATTGGGCTTTCCGTGCACATGCTTGTAACCGTATTTGGCAACTAATTGGATAAACTTGCATGAGCATCACCCAGTCCATAGTTGCAGCACTCAAAAAAAATCTTGTGCCCGGTTTGGCACTGCAATTATTTGCCCTGAGTATTTTAGTTATTTATTTTTTTGTGCCTGCCGCCAAACCTGTATTTAGTTGGTTTGGTTTATTAAAACAACACTATGGCTTTGCCTACTCATTTATCGCCACCGCTTTGTTTGGTGGACTTATACCCTTTTTATATTTGTGGCTAAGCAATAGTCTTGCGCCCCACCGCAATATGCCAGGCCTGCTGATTTTTTATATTCTCTTTTGGGGATTAAAGGGCATGGAGGTCGATTTATTCTATCGCCTGCAAGCAGACTGGTTTGGCACTGGCAACGATGCAAAAACCATCATCACCAAAATGGCCGCGGATCAATTTATTTACAGCGCACTCTGGGCTGCACCGGGCATAACCATTATCTATTTATGGATGGAGTCCAATTGGAATATTGCTGAATGCAGAAGGGCGATGGACAAAAGATTTTTCTGCGTAAAAATCCCCACAGTAATCTTGTCCAACTGGCTGGTGTGGATTCCCGCTGTATCGGTGGTCTATGCCATGCCAGCAGAACTGCAAATACCGCTATTTAATTTAGTATTATGTTTTTGGGTGTTGTTGTTGGCGGTACTCAACAAACGCTAACAACCAAACCTATTATACAGAAGCTTGGAAGCAGACTTTACTCTTCACCAATTGCACTAGCGCCTCGATATGATCGGCGCGATCATTCAGTGCGGGAATATAATCGTACTTTTCACCGCCAGCCTCAATAAAGGTATGGCGATTTTCCACCGCCAACTCCTCCAGAGTCTCCAAACAATCTGCGCTAAATGCAGGTGATAAAATCGCAATATTTTTAATGCCCTCTGCGGGTAAACTTTTTAGCGTTTCATCGGTATAAGGTTTTAACCATTCCGCATAACCAAAACGCGATTGAAAGCACGCCATGTAATCGTCTTTATTCAAACCCAATTTTTCAGCGACCAAACGTGTAGTTTTAATGCACAAACAATAATAGGGATCGCCCAAGTCCAGATTGCGCTTGGGCATTCCGTGATAAGAGAAAAGTATTTTCTGCGGCTTACCATTTTTCTCGATATGTTCGCGCACTGAATTGGCGAGCGCATCGATATACAAAGGCTGATCGCAATAGTTATTGATAAAATGTAATTCCGGAACCCAGCGCCATATCGATAATTCTTTTGCCACTGCATCAAAACTGGAGCCAGTTGTCGGCGCGGCATATTGCGGGTAGAGCGGCAGTACAATAATTTTACGCACACCTTCACTTTGCAATTCGCGCAACGCACTCGCAATAGACGGATTGCCGTAACGCATCCCGAGTTTTACGCTAAAACCATCGCCCAACTGCGCCTGTATAGCCTGCTGCTGTTGTTTACTGATCACCAGTAACGGCGAACCTTCGCTAGTCCACACCGACTGATAAAGTTTGGCCGATTTCTTCGGGCGCACTCGCAAAATAATGCCGTGCAAAATAAACATCCACGCCAAGCGCGGAATTTCAATCACGCGCGGATCGGATAAAAATTCCCGCAGGTAACGACGCAGTGCCGATGCATTAGGTGCGTCCGGAGTACCGAGATTAGTGAGCAACACACCGACTTTTGCAGCGGGCCTGTTAGCAGAATGAAACACCGGATCAACATCATAATTAAGCGCGCGAAATTGATTCATCTAATGGCTCCGGGGGAAATACAATCAGTGGTAAGCGGGCACAACATACTCGCTCAAGCGATGAAAATCCAGCAGCGGAAAAAAATGATCGCAATCAGGATCGCCAGCGTAAATATTGCTCGAATCTGGTTATCCCGTAAATTGAGAATAGCACCATGGCATTGCCCCAGCCCACGCATCGCGCTCAGCTCTATTACGATGGCCGCTGCCCACTCTGCAGTCGGGAGATGGCTTTTTTACGCCGATATAAAAATGCAGGATTAACGCTGGTTGATATTCATCAGTTACTGCAGCTAAGTGACGCAGAGCAAGCGCAAATGCTGCGCAACCTGCACCTTCAAATGCCAGACGGGAGTTGGCACTTTGGCGTTGACGCTAACGTAATGGCCTGGTCATTTACCCCCATAGGTTTTTTATGGAAGCCGCTGCGCTGGAAGATTTGGTCTAACTTTGTTGATCGCATCTACCAACGCTGGGCAGAGCGCCGCTACTGTCGTACTTACGCCTGCCATTTGTTGCAAGGAGTTAAATAATGAGTGTAAATAGCCGCGCACTGATTTTCAGTTACAGCGATTGCGTGCACTATCTGGCTGGAATTACTCATGAGCCGGAGGGACAGAGCGATCTTGCACAGCTGCTTAAAGATTCTGCAGGAAAACTACGTAAGTTTCCGAGCCTCTATCGCGCCCAACTTGCATTAAAAGAAATTGGGTTTAATCAATGCTGGCTGGTAATGCAGTCACCTTATGATGAAATGATCGGCGGTGGCGCAGCGCAAAAAACCGAACTGCCCATGCCGCTAGCTGCACTTGATTGATACTCGCTATGCTTTTAAAAAATCGCCACTGGTTATTAATTCAAATCCTTGAACTGGGTGCTGATAAACATAAACCCAAGCCGACATGACCGCGCCAGTATCCGTGCTTAGGTTTATGTTTTTGCGCTGGTATTCCTGCGTAGGTAGTGATGGGTAAGTACACTCTTCATAAATATCCAGATTCACCAGCTGCCCTGCTGATACCCGGTATATTTCACCCACCACTGTACCGGCTGCATTGTCCAGCACTAATGCGGGATAATAGCTAACGCGATACAAATTGCCCCTTACTTTTGCATTACCAATAAATTCAGCACCAGCCAAATAAGTTTGATGCGCGCCCGTCGCACAGGCGCGGCGCAAAGTGCCGTAGACAAAAATATAATCGTTGTGCATAAATTGTTGGGGGTAGCAAACGGTCCCCCCCTGACATTTTTATTGTGGTGATAGTTGATAAATTTTGGCTTTGCTTTCGTCGGTCACTAAATAGACAAAACCATCCGGCCCCTGCACCACATGGCGCAAACGCTGATCCAGCTCTTTGCTCAGTAAGCGTTCTTCTTTGGTAATTTTTTCACCGTCCACAACCAGGCGCACAAACGTTTTATCTTTCAAACTGGCAAGTAGAATATTATTTTTCCACTGCGGGAATTTATCACCGGTATAAAAAATAAATCCGGCGGTGGCAATCGATGGTACCCATTTGTAATTGGGTTGTTCCATACCTTCTTTGTGTGTGCCTTCACCAATTTTTCCGCCGCCATAATTTTCGCCATAGGTAATTACTGGCCAGCCATAGTTTTTTGCCGCGCGATCAATATTTAATTCATCGCCGCCCTGCGGTCCGTGCTCACCGGTCCACAATTCTTTAGTGATCGGATTAATCGCAGCGCCTTGCATATTGCGGTGCCCATATGACCAAATCTCTGGCAGCGCGCCCGGTGTTTTTACGAAGGGGTTATCCTTAGGGATTGAACCATCGGCATTAATGCGCACCACTTTACCTTGATGGTTATCGAGCGTTTGCGCCTTGTCTTTTTCGCTATAGCGATCACCCAATGTAATAAACAGCGTGCCGTCTGGCGCCCATATCAAACGCGAACCAAAATGCGCGCTCGAATTTATTTTCGGTTGCTGACTAAATACACGGGTTACATTTTCCAGCTGGTTGCCATTGAGAGTGGCAAAACTAACTGCCGTACTATTGCCGCCTTTACCCGGCTCAGAGTAACTGAAATAGATTTTTTTGCTTGATGCAAAATCCGGCGCGAGCACTACATCAAGCAAGCCCCCCTGACCCTGCGCATAGATATCGGGCAAGCCGGTAAGTGGTTTTCCCACTTTTCCGTCTGCACGTACTATACGCATACGGCCACGGCGCTCGGTAACCAGCATGCTGCCATCGGGCAAAAAGGCCATACCCCAAATATTTTCCAAACCTTCGGCGATGGTTTTTACCTGAATTTTTCCCGTTTCCGTTGTTACTGAAAGCGTTTTGGCGCTCACGATAGGGGCGATTGCGACAATACACAGAACGAGACTGAGCGTGCGAAGTTTCATAAAATTCTCCTGAGAAGTGCACTCAGATTAACAAGGCGGTGGGGCAAGGGCAATTTAAGGTTTGTTAAGCGAATTAACATTGTTATTGCTCGGTTGCATCGGGTTCCTGCGCACATTTTTCTTTCATCAACTGCAAAAAATGTTTAAGACTTTTAGTCTCACCGGTTTCGAATTTTTCATCGGTCACAACAATCGCTTGAATGCGATCCAACCTGAAGGTGCGATAGTCATCGCGTAGATGACACCAGGCGACCAGCGTCCACACCTTGCCCCAAAAAATCATGCCGAGCGGTTCAATGGTGCGCGAGCTGTGCTGTTCATCGGCGCGCACATAATCGATCGCCACCCGCTGGCGCAAACGTATTGCCTCGCGCATCGGCTGGCTG
>CAXAVL010000201.1:0-8575 GCA_963971905.1 uncultured Cellvibrio sp. | reverse complement strand
GGGCACGATTTCCGCTCGGATTATTTAAAACTGGAATTGCTGCACCGGGAATTTCCGCAGGTGCCGCGCATTGCCTTAACCGCGACTGCAGATGTACGCACCCGCGACGAAATTATCGCGCGCTTGCAATTGGAAAATGCGCAGCAATTTATCAACGGTTTTGATCGCCCCAATATTCAATATCGCATCGCGCAAAAAAATAATCCCAAAATTCAGCTGATGCGTTTTTTGCGGGAGGAACAAGCGGGCAACTCGGGCATTATCTATTGTTTGTCGCGCAATAAAGTGGAGCAAATTGCCGCTTGGTTAAGCGGTGAGAATTTTAATGCGCTGCCCTATCACGCAGGTTTGCCGGCCAATGTGCGGCAAAAAAATCAGGAGCGATTTTTACGCGAAGACAACATCATTATGGTGGCGACTATCGCCTTCGGCATGGGTATAGACAAACCCGATGTGCGTTTTGTCGCGCATTTGGATCTGCCCAAAAGTATTGAAGCCTATTATCAGGAAACCGGCCGCGCCGGGCGCGATGGTGAACCGGCAACTACTTTATTGCTTTATGGTTTGGAAGATGTAGTGAAGCTGCGGCAGATGATGGCGCAGAGCGAAGGCGGCGAAGAATTTAAACGCAATGAACAACAGCGCTTAAATGCGATGCTGGGTTTGTGCGAAATTACCAGCTGCCGTCGCCAGAGTTTATTGCGCTACTTTGGCGATACGCTCGCGCAACCCTGCGGCAATTGCGACTGCTGCATTACCCCGCCGCAAACCTGGGATGCAACCGAAGCGGTGCAGATGGCGCTCTCCTGTGTCTATCGCACCGGCCAGCGGTTTGGTGCGGGTCATGTGATCGATGTGTTACGCGGCAGCAATAATGAAAAAATTCTTTCGTTTGGTCATCACAAATTAACCACCTACGGCATTGGTAAAAATTTAAGTGCGGATGAATGGAAAGCGGTGTTTCGCCAGCTAGTTGCGCGCGGTTTGCTCGATGTGAATGCCGATGGATTTGGTGGTTTGATCTTAAATGAAAGTTGCCGCGGTTATTTGCGCGGCGAAGAAAAAATTGCCCTGCGGCGCGATATTAAAATGGTAGCGAGTTCACCGCGCCGCGCCAACCTCGGCCAGAATATTGAAGCGGAAGATCAGGGTTTGTGGAATGCACTGCGCAGCTGCCGCAAACGTTTGGCAGAAGAACAAGGTGTACCGCCCTACGTTATTTTTCACGATGCAACATTGCGCGAAATGTTGGAGTTCCGCCCACTCACTACCGAGCAATTGCGCAGTATTACCGGTGTGGGTGAAAGTAAATTAAAACGTTTTGGCGATGAATTTTTAGCGGTCATTCGCGCAGCGGAATACGGGGAGTAAAATGGACTCTTTATCACAAATTGCCTTAGGCGCTGCCGTTGGCGTTGCAGTGATGGGGCGCAAAACCGCGCTGTGGAAAGCTGCCTTAATGGGCGCTGTGGTGGGCACCTTACCGGATCTGGATGTGTTAATTAATCACGGTGATCCGATTCGCGAGATGACCATGCATCGCACCGAAAGCCATGCGCTGTTTTATCTCACCTTGGGTGCACCATTTTTTGCGTGGATTGTCGCAACCCTCGCGCGGCAAAAATATCTATTTAAACGTTGGTGGCTTGCCGTCTGGTTGGTTTTAATTACCCATCCATTACTCGATACCATGACGATTTACGGCACCCAACTCGCGCTGCCGTTTAGCGATTATCCCTTTGGTATTGGCAGTGTTTTTGTTATCGACCCACTCTATACCTTGCCATTATTAATCGGTACAGGCATTGCACTTGGGCGCAAACAACTAGCGGGATTGCGGTGGAATACCATTGGTCTTGCCGTTAGTAGCATGTATTTATTGTGGGGCCTGGCGATGCAATTTTATGTTGGCACGCTCGCCGATAAATCCCTCGCGGCGCAGGGGCTAGCGGTGCAGCAGCGACTTGTCACTGCAGCGCCGTTTAACAGCGTGTTGTGGCGCATAGTGGCGATTACGCCAAAGGGTTATGCCGAAGGATTTTATTCACTGCTGGATGGCGACACAGATATACGTTTTGTTGAATACCCGCGCGGAGAGGCAATTTATAATCTTGTGCGCAGCAACTGGGAAGTCAACCGCATCGCCTGGTTTAGTCACGGCTATTTTAAAATGGAGAAAAAAAATGGCGTGATCAGTATTGCGGATTTGCGTATGGGTGTTGAACCCTATTACACCTTTACCTTTGAGGTTGCCGATTACACAACTGAAAACAACCATACAAAAATAATCTTCACACCACCAAAACAAACCAGACCTGCTATTAATAGTGAACAAACGTTGCAATGGTTTCCAGCGCGGCTATTGGGTAATACCGGGCAAACGCTGCGGGAGTTTTTGGATTAATTCGCTTGTGATAAAAGATTTTCCTGCTGCGCTTTTAAAATCAATCCGCTCCATAACAGCTGTTGCCCTGCAGTTTATTCTTTTGTCACCTCCTTCGCTGCGCCCTCTGCAAAATCCTTCAGTAGTCCTATAGCTTGTTGGCAGGAAATATCCTCAAGCACCAAAGTGATTTTTTCATTTGCGTTTGCAGCCAGAGTTTCATTGCTGCCACATTTTTTATTTACCTCAAACAACGCCTCTTGTACTGGTACATCCGCAACATTAAGCGAGATCTTTTTGTCACTTGTAGGGTTAGCGTTAGCGCAGAGCGTAATGATCAAGCCTGAGAGTAAAATCAAAACACTGGCTAATAAACCGTATTTTGATTTTGTGGCTTGCGCTTTGCTACCGAACAAGCGAGTAATACGACTCAAGAGTAATTTATTGCCCGTGATATTCATGGCGGTTTTTTGATTAAACTGCATAGTGGCGAACTCCTTTAATGTATTGGCGAATAAAATTGGATTCTTACTAATAGCTACTGCAATGTCATCACACGCATGTTCACGCTCCTTATCGATTTGATTGGAAATCCAACGTAAAGACGGGTTGAAAAAGAAGAGGATTTTTATAGTGGTTTGCAAAAACCCAAGCAGATAATCATTGCGGCGCACATGGGCAATTTCGTGGAGCAAAATCATTTCTATCTGCTGTTGATTCATTCCCATCAATACCCCTAAAGGAAGCAATACCACGGGTTTGAAGTGACCAATAACACAAGGCGAAGTCGCGAATGTTGAAATGCGCAAGGTCACATCTGTGCGAGCGCCAACTTTGTCCACCAGCGTTGTAAATATCGTCTGCCATTGTTTTGGTGTTGCGATAATGTGGGAATTTTTAAGCTGCTGGCAATAGCGATATTCCAACAGTGTTTTGAGGCTATACACCAAAAAACCTACCAACCAGATAACCACAAGACTATTAATATGGCCGTTGATAAGCTGTACAACACTAGAAAAATTTTCATCGGCAAATGATGTCATGGCGTTAGTTTTTTGCGCTGGCCGTAGAATGATTTGTGTGCTGGCTTGCTGATATTGATAGAAGGTAATTGCACTGATCAGTGCACTGAGCACCAGACTAGCTAAGGCTATTAAATAGCGCGTATTAGAGGAAACGTGCCGTGTAAAAGCCAGTACCAGCGCGCAACTAATCGCAATGAGCGCATGCTGCCAAAGCGAATGTAGTAATGTCCAACCCAGTGAATGAATCCAGTCTTGCCGCAAGAAGTGCAAAATTGTCTGCATGATTATTTCTCCAGATTATCGAGAAATGTTTTGATCTCGTCCAATTCCTTTTTGGATACTTTTTTATTGCCAAGTAATTGCATAACAAGCTGGGATTTGGAACCGCCAAATGCGCTTTGCAGCAGTTTATCGAGCATGGAGCTTTGGGTATCGGCCTGTGCAATTTGCGGAAAATAAATATGACTCTTGCCGTCTTTTTTGCGCCCCAATAAACCCTTCTGTTCCATGATCTGCATGGTCTTTAAGGTAGTGGTATAACCAACCGGTTTTATTTCGCTCAGCTTGTCATTTACCTCCTGAACTTTGGCCTCTCCGCACGCCCATAAGACCTGCAAAATATCTAACTCGGCTGGGGTTGGTGTCGTCATGGCTTGCTCCACAAAAGGTAAATAATTCAATCTACGTAAGTCTTCGTAGAAATATATACGAAGACTTACGTAGATGCAAGATCCTATTTCGGTATTGGTATTGGTATTGGTATTGGTATTGGTATTGGTGTGTCTGGCTGTAGATCGTCGCGCCCGGGCTATAAGTCCGGGCGCGCGTTTGTTGTTACTCTGGTGACTTTACTGCAGAGGCAGGGTTTTCAGTCGCTCTTAATTCCACGGGCGAAATAGAAGCGTGATGCAGTGTTTGAGTTGGGAAGGCAATCTCCGCGCCGTGTTTGGAGACGATCTCATACACCTTTAGCAGCACACTTTGTTTCACTTCGTGGTAGTGAATCCAATTAATCGTTTTGGTAAAACAGTAAATAAAAAAATCCAGCGACGATGCATTGAACTGATTGAAATTGACGATGGTGGTTTGGCTGGTATCGATTTCATCGTCATCAATTAACATCTGTTTAACGTCTGCAACAATCTTGCTCATCAGGTGTGCATCGTCATAGCGAATGCCAATCACTTCGTGAATGCGGCGATGGCTCATGCGCGATGGATTTTCTAACGAGATAGTGGCAAAGGTGCCGTTGGGTACATAGAGCGGGCGTTTATCGAAGGTGCGAATAGTAGTAAGGCGCCAGCCAATTTTTTCTACTGTGCCTTCAATGTCCTGATCGGGTGAGCGCACCCAATCGCCAACACTAAACGGGCGGTCCATATAGATCATCAAGCCGCCAAAAAAATTCGCGAGCAAATCTTTTGCGGCAAAACCAATCGCTATACCGCCAATACCACCAAAGGCTAACACACCAGAAATGCTGTAGCCCATGGATTGTAAAATCACTAACACGGCAGTGATGATGACCGAGCCGCGCAGCAATTTACTCATCGCCGATACAGTGGTTGGGTCCATCGGGTCGGCCATTTTTTCCGGCGATACCACGATGCGCTCTGCGCCACTGATTAAACGCACAATAAACCAGGCGATCATCGCAATTAAACCGAGCCGCGCAACGGGTTCGGCAAAAGCGTAAAACGTGGTGCCGGCGACATGATCAGCCATCGCCGCAGAGAGTGATAAACCGACAATCCAGATCATGGTGCTAATCGGTTTGCGCGCTGCCCACAGAATGGTGTCATCCCACAGGTTGTTGGTTTTATCAAAATGTTTTTGCAGTTGCTTGAATATTTTCCCCACAACAAAACTGACGATAAAGGTGAGTAAGACCAACGAAAATATTTTTATACTGCCGCCCCAACTGGTGTCGGCCATACCAAAACCTTTAAATATCTCGTCGAAAAAATCCAGCTTCATACTTACCTCGCAATTACTCTGGTGTAGGTTTAAGTTAACACTCTAGGTTAATTTAAAATTCGCCGTCGCGCGCCATGCGCTCGCGTTCTTTGCGGTCTTCCTCTTCTTCTTTGGCGTTTTCAATAATGCGCATCATGGTGGCGAGATCAGCCTCCACATTGCTCTGCGCAAATTCGCCGGTGAGTTTGCTGTCGGGGTGCAAATTGCCGTGTTCAAACAAATCCCACATTTCATCGGCGTAGTGGGTGACTAATAAATCGGGCGCGTATTGGCCAAAATAATCGCGCATATTATTCACATCGCGGGTCAGCATCATTTTCGCGCTGTTGTTACCGGCGGCATTGACCGCTTGGGGCAAATCGATGACCACGGGGCCCGAGTGATCAACCAGCACATTAAATTCAGACAGGTCGCCATGCACTAGGCCAGCACAGAGCATGCGCACAATTTCGGTGATCATCTGCGCGTGATAGGCGCGTGCGGTGTCCGGGTCAAAGGCGACGTCATCCAAACGCGGTGCCGGGTCGCCCTCTTCATCGACCACCAGCTCCATCACCAATACGCCATCCACAAACCAATAGGGTGTAGGTACACGCACACCGGCTTCGGCGAGGCGATACAGCGCCTCTACTTCGGCGTTCAGCCAAGCCTCTTCCGCCTCCTTCTGGCCATAGCGAGTGCCCTTCGCCATAGCGCGAGCGCGGCGCGAGTTGCGCACAGTGCGCCCCTCCTGGTATTGCACAGCTTGTTTAAAGCTGCGTTTTTTGGCTTCTTTATAGACTTTGGCACAGCGGACTTCATTATTGGCGCGCACTACAAAAACCTGCGCTTCTTTGCCGCTCATGAGGGGGTAATAGACTTCGTCAATCAGGCCATCATTGACCAGAGCCGCTAAGCGATTGGGTATTTTCATTGATATTGGGGTTCAGCTATTCGGGGTCTAATGGATATTCCCCCGCATAATAACACCCTGAACTTGTTACCGGAAAAACGATTGCCTGCACTACACCAGATTCAGTATTCCCGAACAAAGCGACGAAGGCGCAGCAACCAGCCTCGTTTGAGGTATTCCTTAAACAATTGTGTTTTATTCCAGCCGATATGACTGAAAAATCGTGTGCGATACAGATCTAATTCAGGGTGCTGATTGTTGTGTAGGCTGCGCATATCGCGCGCGACGCAGATATGGGTTTTCACGCAAAAATAGCTGAAATAAAAACGCGCGCGCGAGGATAGCTGCGGGTATTTTTTTGACCAGAGATCCAATATGCCCGCACAGGCGATGGACATATCATCAATCTTCTTCTGGTTGGTGCTGGATAAAATACTGCCGTCACGCTGCCGATAGGCAACCCAAACACTGGGTTGATAAAAGTACGTCTGGGCACGCAACATCAGACGCGGAGTCACCACCATATCTTCCATCACCCGGCCCTCCGGAAAGCGCAAATCGCTGCTCCAAAGCGAGCGTTTGGAAATTTTTGACCAAATGTGTAAATTGCGCGCCTTGTAAATCCCTTCAAATAATTTAAGTGGGTCAGTAAGTAATTTTCGTTTTGATCCGACAAAAGTTTTGCTGTGATTTTCGCCGCGCCATAGATGTTTCCAGCGTTGCTGTTCGCGCCAAACACGAAAGTCACACAGTATCAAATCGGGTAAATATTGACGGGTGATTTGCTGTAGTGCAGCCAGTGCCCCGGCTTGTAATGCATCATCCGAATCCAGAAACCAGACATAATCGCCGCGTGCGCTATCGAGCAACGTATTGCGTGCCGCACTTAAACCGCGGTTGAAATCATGGCGTAAAATCGTCAGGGGGATACTGGAATCCTCAGCAAAGCTTTGTAGCACGTGACGCGAATTATCCGTTGAACAATCATCCAGCGTAATTATCTCTACGCCCGGTATGATTTGCTGCACTACCGAATCAAGGCATTCGTGCAGATAGGATTCAACGTTATAGACCGGAATTAAAATACTTAGCCAGGGTTTGGAAGCGGGGGTCACAATCAATTACACCTTTACGATCAGGAATGTATTCTTGCGGGAAAATTAAGTTTCCAATAGCAATTTTTTGGGTAGGGTTGTAATAGCTGGTTCTGACAAACTGCCAAACATCTGCTGGTAAGTTTGTGTCATGCGAGTGAGTGAAAACTCGGAGAGTGCTCGTTGGCGTCCTTGTTGCGCCAATATTTGTGCATATGTTGAATCGTTCAACAAGATTTCTATCGCATCAGCTAGAGCATAAGCACATTGGGGTTTTACCAATAAACCATCTTTACGGTGATTGATCATTTCCTTAACGCCCACTACTTCTGATCCTATTACGGCACAGCCTGCTGCCATGCCCTCGGCTAAAGCCAGCGGCATACCTTCATAGCGAGTGCTTAGTACGCAAAGTTGATGGCGCATCAATAAAAACGGTAAGTTGCCACAGTGGCCGGCGAAATAAATTTGTTGCTTGAGTTGTAGCTCAGCGACTAATTTTTTAGCCTTGTCGATGTGACGTGCATTACCTGCACCGGCAAACAATACTGGGACAATCACATTCTTATCGCGCAGCAATGCAATTGCGCGAATCAGAGTTGCATGATCCTTTTGTTTGGCAAAACGCGCCGGCATAATAATGCCGGGAATTCGCTCAGCGAAGGGAATAGCATCGGCATGAATGTAATCCGCTAATTGAATGCCATTGTTAATCGCTATTACTTTATCGGCGGGAAAGCCTAATTCCAGCAAACGTGAGCGCACGCCTTCAGAGCAGCCAATAATTTTATCGGTGTGCCGCGCAAGCCAGCGCGCTTGTAATAATCGTAGTGGGGTATACCGCTCACGCGAGTTGTGTTCAACATGAATTAAATGTGGAACCCACGCGAGCAAACCCGCATATCTACCCCAGAGGTGTTCACTGAAGCCGTGTGTGACGAGAATATCCGGTTGGTATTCGCGGCAGATACGCCATAGTTCAATGATGGTTGCCAAGTGCGACCAACCTGCAATAACTTTAAGTGAAATTCCTTCAGCCAGTAATTGATTGGTGCGTTCTGAATCAGTCGAAGACTTTTTGCGCAATACCAACATGCTGGAAAAGGCGGGGTTATTTTTTACCGAGCTAATGAGGTCAATAGCGACTTTGGTGGAGCCGGTAAAACCGCCAGTAACAAAATGTACAACCTTAAGGGGATGTTTG
>CAXAVL010000200.1:0-8588 GCA_963971905.1 uncultured Cellvibrio sp. | reverse complement strand
TTCTTTCATGCACATACCTGCATTATTTAGACGTAACGGTTAAGGCAATTTAAATCCGCAAATGATTGCTCAAGGCGCTGCACCATATGCTCTTCACTGTGACGCAACCAAACGCGGGGGTCGTAATATTTTTTGTTGGGTTTTTCCTCGCCATCCGGGTTGCCGATTTGGCCTTGTAAATAATCGGCATTGTTTTTGTAGAAGCTCATAGTGCCCTCCCAAAATGCCCATTGGGTGTCGGTGTCTATATTCATTTTCACCACACCGTATTGGATTGCCTGAGTGATATCGGCTGCTTCCGAACCTGAACCGCCGTGAAACACAAAATCCAAACTATTATAGGGTACACCAAATTTTTCGCTCACATAGGCTTGTGAGTTGCGCAAAATTTCCGGGGTGAGTTTTACATTGCCGGGTTTGTAAACACCGTGCACATTGCCGAACGAGGCAGCGATGGAAAATTTGTCGCTGATCGGACGCAATTCTTCATAGGCGTAGGCGACATCTTGCGGCTGGGTGTAGAGCGCGGAGTTATCCAAATGACTGTTGTCCACACCGTCTTCTTCGCCACCGGTGCAACCCAATTCAATCTCAAGGGTGATGCCGAGTTTGTGCATGCGTGCTAAATAGGCGGCAGAAATTTCGATGTTTTCCTGCAGCGATTCTTCCGATAGATCGATCATATGCGAGCTGAACAGCGGCGCGCCGGTGTTAGCAAAATGTTTTTCGCTGGCATCGAGCAGGCCGTCGATCCAGGGCAATAATTTTTTCGCGGCGTGATCTGTGTGCAAAATCACTGGTATGCCGTAGGCTTCGGCAACTGTGTGTACATAGTGCGCGGCGGCAATGGAGCCGAGAATCGAACTGCCCTGGCCTTCGAGCTTAATGCTCTTGCCGAGAAAAAATGCGGAGCCGCCCTGCGACAATTGCACAATCACCGGCGAGTTGACCTTGCGTGCCGCTTCGAGCGTAGCGTTAATCGTATTGGTGTTGGCTGCGTTTACGGCAGGGTAGGCAAAGCCGCCTGCTTTGGCGGCATTAAATAGGGTTTTTACGGCATCGCCAGTGGCAACACCGGGGGCAACAAGGTTAGCGAGACTGTTCATCATCAAATCCTGAGCTGTGGTTGATTTTTTTGTGATGACCGTGTTGTTCGCCGATTAGTTTTTTTAGTTTTTCTTTTTTTATGTGATCTGCAGGGGCGCTGTTTACCGCGCCCTTGTCCTGCTAGGTATTTATCTCTGCAAGTTCGGATGCCTGTTCGCAAATCGCGCGGAAATGACCCGGGTCCAGACTGGCGCCGCCAACGAGTAGGCCGTCGATATCGGTTTGCTGCAATAAATCCCGCGCATTGCTTTTGGTCACGCTGCCGCCGTAAAGAATACGCACGCGGTTTGCTGTGTCTGCGTCAAAAATCTGCGTGAGTTCGGCGCGAATAAATTGGTGGACTTGCTGTGCAATTGCCGGCGTTGCTGCAAGGCCGGTGCCAATCGCCCATACCGGTTCATAGGCTACACACAGATCTTTGTCGGAAAGGTCAATGCCGGTAAGGCCGCCGCGCAATTGTTCACGAAGAATTTCCTCGGTGATATTGCTCTCGCGCTGCTGTTGGTTTTCGCCAACACAGAGCACGGGCAGTAAACCTTGATTCAATGCGGTGCGCACTTTGATCTGGCAGCCCTCGTTATTTTCCGCAAACATGGCGCGGCGTTCCGAGTGGCCAATCAAACACAGCGAGCAGCCCGCTTGTTTCAGCATCTGTGCGGAGGTCTCGCCGGTATAAGCGCCGGATTCATAGCGGCTGACGTTCTGGCTGCCAATTTGCAATTCGGAATACTGCAAAAAAGTCATCATGTCGCGCATGTACAAATAGGGCGGGCAGATGGCGATTTGTGCAGCGAAGTGTTTGCCGATAAATGACGCCACGGAGGTGCAGATCAGATCCAGACCGCCGTTCAGCTTCCAATTGGCGATGACTATAGGTTTACGCTGTTTCATGGTGTTGGCTCAAAAAAGGAATTGGCGCGAATAGAGTGGCGGCCATGGGCTACCCACGGTGTTCCAATGAACGCGACCTTGATAGTGAAAATGCTACACAGGGGAACGAGATCGGGCAATAGCTGGTTGGTTTTATTTTGCTTAAAAATGGTTTTTTGTAGAAACTAAATCCTAATTTATGTTGAAAATTGTGTGTAAACGTTTCATTTTTGGCGCGTTTAAAAATGTAATCGTATACATTATTTGGCTATCATTTGATCCTGACTCAGGTCGTGGCTTTTTCGTCTGGATTGTAGATAGCGTAGTTATTTTTACTTTCGCGTTTGACCGAATACATCGCCTGATCGGCATGTTTGCGCAGACTGAGGGAGTTGTCGCCGTGCTGGGGGTAGAGGGCGATGCCGATACTCATACCGATTTTTTCCATCACCCCCGGCTGTACTTCGATGGGGGCTTGCTGGGCATCCAGTATTTTTTGCGCGATGCGTTCAATCATGCCGACATTGCCTGCATGATTGAGAATCAATAAAAATTCGTCGCCACCCAGACGCGCGACAATATCTGAATCCCGTACCAATTTGCGTAAACGTTTGGCGACAGTGACTAATACTTTATCGCCGGCATCGTGGCCGTAGGTGTCATTGATGAATTTAAAGCGGTCTAGGTCGATCATCATCACTGCAAATTCACAGCTGTTGATGGGGGTTTGGTGGATCAATTCCACCAGCGCGCTTTCAGCGGCTTGCCGATTACTTAAACCGGTGAGGCTGTCTTTTTCGGCGAGTTCGCGAATGCGCTCTTCGGAAAATTTGCGCTGGGTGACGTCGTACATCACGCCTTCCACAGTGGTGCCTTGCTGCTCATTGTCTGCCGGTGAAAAAATGCAGTGCACCCAGCGCAGATTGACTTCGCTGCCGGTGCGGATACGCAGATCAGCAGCTTGCGGCAACTGGCTGGCCAAGGCGAGCTGAATCAGCGCTCGAGCCTGTTCGTGGTCGAGAAATACCCGCGCAATAATATCGTTGTTGGCGACATTAGCGCTTTGGTGTTCCGCTAAACCGGTCAGGCGGAAAAAGGCCGGATTGGCGGTAACCAGTGCGCCCAACTCCCGCACTAAAAAAATGCCCGCGCTGCTGTCTTCAAAAATACCGCGAAAGCGTGTTTCCAATAGTTCTACGCGGTGGCGCAACTGCCGTTCTTCTTCGAGCATATTTTCAACTGTGTGCAGTAGCGCGTTGATATCACCTGCGAGCAGGCCAATTTCATCGCCGCGGTGCAAACCATTTACATCGAGCCGTTTGCCATCGCCAGGGGTGATGCGGTGCAGGTTGCCGGATAAATAGGAGAGCGGCCGTGTCATCATCCAGTAAACCAGTATCAATACCAATAGCGCTACTACAGCGCCTTGGGCGGCCAGGCCGATAGTGGTGGCCATAGCCGAATCCCGTGCGCGTAGGGCAATAAGGGCAACGTTGGGCGTGACCGCCAATTGCCCCACTTTTTCTTTGTCGTCAAAAGGGGCGATCAAGGGGATGGAAATCAGCGCAGTTTGTTTGATATCGCTGCTGGTTTTACCGTCCTGCCCAATGATTTCGTTGTTGGCGATAATTTGGGCGCCCACCACAATATCGTTTTGGGTCAAGCCGGTGACCACCTGCTGGGCGAGTTCACGGTTGCCCACATAGGCGGCAATAGCCGCAGTAGTTTGCACGGTTTCCAATAGCTGCTGCACTGAGCGCTCGCTATCGCTAAACGAGCTTTCATAGCTGCTTTTGTAAAAAAATTGCGACGATAACATCACTACAAAAAGCGCCGCGGCGGCAACGCTGAGAGATACTTTGATGTGAAGGCTTTTGATATTCATTCGGGGGTGTTTAGCTCCATCACAATTTTTACACTAGCGGGCAGCGGTTGGCGATTGACATAGGCGATCGCACTGGGGTTGGCGGCGACTTCCGCAATCACTTGTTGCTCATCGGTTAATTGTTTGGGAGGCGACATACGCCCGGCAAAGACCAATGTTGCCCAATAGGCATCCACCTGCGCTTCGCTTTTGCCGGTCAGGGTTTTGTAGAAGCTGGCGCGCACAGGTGTACCGGCTTTTAAATCCAGAGTGTGGGCGGGTTCTTTATTGGGGAAAACGGAGCTGCGTCCCATAAATAAATCTACCACTTGTTTGTGTTCCATCTGGGTAATGGGATTGTGAGCATTAACGATCACCAAGGTATTGGCTTGGAGCAGGCCGCTAAAACTCAGCAGAATGATCGATATTGACAGTTTCATCATTAGAACAGTACATCCAGTGAGACGCTTATTACCTGTGATTTCTGATTCTCGGTAATTGCTTGCCCGGAATTAGTTCGCAACCATAAGTTGGTGCCTTGTCGGTCAATTCTAAATTCTTCAAGTTGCACTTTAAGTGCCATTTTGGCGGCAAAATCCCAGCGTATGCCTGCACCTAGACTTTTTTGATGGATGCGCACCCCATTGAGACTGCGCGCGGTGGCGCCAGCCAGTTGGGCTAGCTGTTCAGCAATGGGGCTGGGGTAGCCTGTTGGCGGGGTGACAACAGCGGGGTCATGCCTGGGGCGGGCGATACCGCCGAGGGTATAGAGCGAAAAGTGCTCGAAGCGGCGGCCAATACTGAGATAGGCGTGGTCACTTTGGGGCACTATGGCAGTTGCACTGCGCAATTGTGTTGCCTCTGCTTGTACCCACCATTGATTGTTGTCGTAGCCAAAGCCCAGTTCGTGATAGCGAAAATCGCGCCCTTGGGTGGCGGTTTTTCTGGAGAGGCTGGCGGCCTCGGGCCAAAGTGGTACTGCGGCATCGAGCGCATCAATCAGTGATTGAGCAACATTATTATTGATGTTTACGTTGGCATAGCTGTAGCGCAGCTTCCAGTCATTTTGCTCCCAAACCACACTTGCGCCACTCACATCAAAATCCAGACGAGTTGTATCGCTGGAGCGCAAACCGGTGGGGAATTTTTGATCGGAGTTGCCATAGAACGCTTTCAAGTTGAGCGTGCCCTGGCTCAAATTGATGCGTTTATTTAGGTCAATGCCATCAAAATGGTAGAGTGAAAGCAGGGTGTAATAGTCGTGTGGTGGACGCACCCAGGGGAAGGCATAACCGACTTGGCGGTAGTCCGACAGCATAAAAATATCGGTACCCAAGCGCCCCAGCCGCAGGTCAAAACCATCGGCCGGGCGATAGCGTACAAATGCCCATTCCACTGAATTGTTGAGATTGTTCTCATGACGATCTTTGGCAACCAGCTGCACAGTGGTGTCGATGTTGGATGACCAACTGCTGTCCCATTGGCCGCCAATCAAGCTATCGGTGCGCCATTCCAGAGTGCCATCATAGGAACCATCACCTTGTGAAATATCGCGACGGAAGGCGAGCTTGGGGTTGTCGCTGCTAACCAGCCCGAGTGTGGCAAAACCGGAAAAACGATGCTCAATTTCCGCCTGTGAAAAAGCGGCAATAAACAGCAGCGCCAGAAGGGAAGCTTGTTGGCAATAGTGGGTAAGACGAAGCATAAATAGGGATACCTGCAAATCGGGCGGCAATCAGTCAATCATTATTGACTGAGTATAGTCATTGAGTGCTGGATTGCTGCTGCGAAGTTAAAAAAGCTACATCTGGGCGATGTACTTGGAGAGAGTTTCAAACTTGTCGGCATCGTTATCTACAAAGCGGATAATAATTTTGACCACATTGGTATCCGGGCGGCTTTCACCGGCTTGAATGCTATGAACATAGCCATTGACGCGGGCAAGGCTGTTGCCATCCCCCGTTTCTATATCGACCACTGCCTGCTCGAAAATAGTGGGTAGGTCCTCTGTCCGCTGCATTAAGCAATTCATCATTTGCAGCGACATTTCGCGAATCACACAGCCAAAGCTACGGTTATTCGAGAAGCGCAGCTGTGCTTTTCCCTTGGCCGTTTTAGGCGATGCGACTTCCTTGGGTCTTGCCGCAGCGGGAGCCGTTGACTGCGCGCCCAGTACACCAGCGCTGTTATTGGCAAACGGGTTGGGTGTTTTGGATGTGGTAGAGAGAGGTGCGGCGCCGCCGGTCAGTACATCGACCGAGGCGAAGGCGATGCCTTGGGTAGAGGCGGTGCGCACCTGTTGTACCGGGGTTTTGCCCGCGAGCTTGAGTTGTTTAAAGACTTTTTTTAACAGTTCCTCGGCGGAAAAGGGTTTGGTTAAATAATCTGATACCCCCAGCTCAATGGCTTTCACTATATGGCTGCGGTCGCCACGGCTGGAGATCATGATAAAGGGAATGGTGCCGGCATTGGGCATGGCGCGCACTGCGGTGAGCAGCTCGGCACCGGTCATATTGGGCATTTCCCAGTCCGAGAGAATCAGATCCATGGTCTGACCTTTTAGGTGTGCCAAGGCTCGGGCGCCATCAGGTGCATCAAATACTTCCACACCGGAAATTTTGTCGCGCAGCTGTTTTTTAATCATGTCGCGAATAAAAGTGGCATCGTCCACCACCAGAATACGAATGCCCATAGGTCATCTCTCTAACAAATATCCCTTTAGCCTAGACCAGCTTTAATAATTTGCGCGCGCTTGCAGGTGGCGAATGGGGGTGTCGAGGGTGGTTTCATCGTCGCAGAAGTTGCCAATCTGCGCTGCCTCTACCGCAATACGCAGCCAGTGGCGGAGTTCACCCGGCTGATCGAGCACTTCATTGGGCAATTGGAAAAAGCAGGAGTCGACATTAATGGCGGCGCGCGGCTGAAAGGCGGTCATGCCTTTTTGCTGATAGAGCGGGCGTGAGTATTCATCGGCGCGAAGATAGAGATGATCATTGATGATAATGGCGAACTGCACACCGCGATAATACAGGCCGACGCCGTTAAAAATCCGGCGGTACGAAACCTCGGCCACTTGCGACAAGCGGGCGATAATGCGATCGAGATACGCATGGCTGAGGTTCATCGGGCGATTTCCTATCGTGGCTATTATTTGTTCTTCAAAACCCCCAAAACTGTAGGGAGCTGCGCATTCATTTGCAACGGTCTGTTAAGACCGTTTTCGATGCCAAAATGAGGATAGTTGAGTTTTTAACTATATGAAGGTTGCTGCTGAAAATTTTTATTTATATTGCGATTAGGCTGCTGCTCAGTGCATTTCATCCCGTAAAAACACCCACTCTTTGGGCGATGAGCTGGCCTCGTCGTAGCGGTAGCCCGCCGTATCAAAGCCTTTGATCTGCTCGGCTTTTTTCAGCTTATTGTGGATGATGAAGGCACTCATCATGCCGCGCGCTTTTTTGGCAAAAAAGCTGATGATCTTGTACTGGCCATTTTTGCAATCTTTGAACACCGGCGTAATTACTTCGGCGTGCAATTTTTTAGTGTTCACCGCACTCCAGTATTCGTTAGAGGCGAGGTTGACCAATACCCGCTCTTGCTGCGCATCCAGCTCCTGATTGAGTTGCTCGGTGATGATATCGCCCCAGAAGTGATACAGGTTTTTGCCGCGCGCATTGGCGAAGCTGGTGCCCATTTCTAATCGATAAGGTTGGATTAAATCGAGCGGACGCAACAAGCCGTATAAACCCGAGAGGATACGCAAGTGTTGTTGCGCAAAGGTGAAATTGGCTTTGGAGAATTTGTCAGCCTCCATACCGGTATACACATCGCCTTTAAAGGCTAGTACGGCTTGTTTGGCATTGCTTGGCGTAAAGGGTAATTGCCATTCCAGAAAACGCTGGGCATTTAGTTCACCCAGTTTTTCGCTGATCGACATCAGCTTGGACACCTGCGGCGGCGTGAGCTGGCGCAGGTCGTTAATCAATTCCTGCGAATGGTCGAGGAATTGCGGCTGGGTGAATTCGGCGGTTTTGGGTGGCGTTTCAAAATCCAGGGTTTTAGCAGGGGATATCAGATGCAACATACAGGGCTTCTATATAAAGGAGTCGTCATCCCCGCTGGCGGGGATCCATAGGTCTGATGGTCAAAAGCTGGACTCCCGCGAGCGGGAGTGACGATCAAAATACTTGTAAGAGATTTTTGTCGAAAATGTCATTCAGGCTTGAGCAAATCCAGCCACCAATTAAGCGGGGTTTCGCCGTCGTTAGGGTCGTAGACGTTGCCGTACATCCAGGCGCTTTGGCCATCTCGGCCGACATATTCGTTAAGTATGTTCTCAATCGCACTGAAGCCACAGCTCACATGGATAGAATAAACCAACATACGCGGCGTCTCGCGGTCCAGTTCACCGCCGAGTTTTTCCAATTCGGCGGTGAGCGCATCGCCCAGCGCTTGAATATCGCTGCGGCTAAATACACGCACACTCAGATTGCCGCTGCGCTGGACTAAATCAAACTCGCGGGTATCGGGCAGCATTTTGACCACATCGCCACTGGCTAAACCCTTGGCAAACGCGGGTGATTGCACCAATTGGAAGTTGCCATCTTCCAACTCGCGCACATGAAGTTGTTCGACTATCGGTTTGCCATCGGCGCCGATACCGGCAAAGAGTTCGATCACTTGCAGGGATTTCATTGGCAGGGATTCACCTTGTATTAAAAATCGTGTGGTAAAAGATGTGGCATTA
>CAXAVL010000199.1:0-8678 GCA_963971905.1 uncultured Cellvibrio sp. | reverse complement strand
CCAATTCGATTTGCAGGTTCACATCCACCGGCCCTGTCAGCTGGAAGAGTTTGGCGCTAATGCCGTTATTGCCATTGTCGCTCAGCTCGGCGCCATAACTGCCGATATCCAACCAGTTAGTGCCGGTATTCACCCGAGCACCATTCCACGTGAGCTTGCCCTTGAGTTTGAGCAGCACATTGCCACGCAATTCAAGTTCATTAATGTGGGTCGAGAATTGACCTTGAATCGGTACCGGCAGCTTGGGTTGCAGCAGCGCAACCGGCAACAATAGGTCCGCATCGCGCACTTTTATCGCCCCGCCAGAACCGCTGCAGACTTCGCCATTAAATTCTTGCATGGGCAATTTGGTGGTCACCTGCGCACAGGGCGACAGCGTCAACAGAGAAAGTGGACTGAGGCTCCAGCTTAACTGCCCCAGTGAATATTCTTGATCGATCGTGCGCACGCTGGCCAAACTGGCGCGGCCATTCCAGAGCGTTCCAGTGACACCGCTGAGTGCTATGCCGGTCCCACGAGTCAGCAGATAAGCACCCCAAATAGCGGGGATACTACTGATCACAAAGACCAGAAACAGCACGACTCCGAGTGGAATCCAGAGTTTTTTGTGAGTTTTTAGTAAAACAGGTAAACGGCTCATAGGGCTGATTTCAATCGTGTACGGGTTGTATCGATGCGTTAGCAAGCAATCGACAGGAACATCAACAGAGCGTTAATGTAGCGTGTTAATTAATTTTTTTGCAGGCGCAGATTAACCATGACCTGACCAGGATCATTGGTGGACGCTATCGACAAATCGCTCACGCGAATCCCCTGCTTAAATTCAATTGCATACAGCCATTGCATTAACGGAGCGTAACCAGCGCGATCCAAACGCACCCGCACTTCACCATTAGCGCCCGGCTGAAAACTACTCATCGACAAGCCATTCGCGCGCAAAGTGCTATCGATCAAACCGTTGATATTCTCGTTACTGACACTCGCCCCAGCATTGCGCGCCTGCTGGATTTGCGCCGCTGCAATTTGTACTCGCCCAAGCGTTTGGGTAGAGGCGACATTGGCAGCCAGCAACCGGTCGCGTTTGTTCTGAATGGGCGTGAGCACTACCAGCCAAATCAAGTACACCGCCACCGCCACACTACAGCCCAAAATGAGCATCTGATCGCGACGACTGTACTTGTTGAGCAGAGCCAATAACTGATTAATCTGATTCATAAAGGCCTACCGATTAAGGATTCTTGGTCACTTTGAGGCGCGCAGTCTGCACATTGCCTTGGGCATTAAAACTTGATGTCTCTGCGTTCAGGCCTTGATCGCGAATTTTTTGGCTAAGCGATTCAAACGCGCTAAAGCTGTCGGCCTGAATATTGATATTCAACTCGCCCGACTCACCCGCATAGGAAATCCCTTTGATGATGACATTCGGCTCCTGCGCAATTAGCGGCAGCACCTGTGCCATCAACGCGACCACGCTGGCCGACTGCCCAACCGGTTTGGATTGGCGCAGCAGGTTGTTGAGTTGTTTTTCCGGATCAACAATACGCCCTTGGGTGATAACACCGCGCGCAGTCGCTTCAATTTGCTGGCGAATTTTCAGGTTTTCGCCACCGAGTTTATGAATTTCAAACATGAGGGTGCCGAGATAAACCGCGACACACACACCGGCAAAAATCGCCACGGATTGCCAGAGTTTCCACCAGCGCTCAATTGGCAAACGCTGGGAAAAATCGCCTTGGCACAAATCAATCGAGCTATTACTGAAGTCCAGCGCCCACTCATCGGCAAGGGTTTGACTGGCGATAGAGTTTTGCAGCTCGGCAGGAATCAGTTCGCCCAAGCTGGCGAGATCACCCTCAGTGGCCGCGCGCAGGTGCAGGTTGGGCAGGCGATCTACTCGCTCCTGATCACGCAGTAACATTTGTAGTGCCATGCGCGCATGTTGCTGCGCCACACTGAAACCCAGCGTAGCGGAATAGCGCAAGTAAACCTGATCTTGATACAAACCTAGCGACCAGTGATTGTCTGTGTCAGTCACCGCTACAGCGGCGAGCGGCAGTGTCAGCGGCGCGGTCCAGCAGCGGGGCACTTCGATACCCAAGGCGGCAAGCTCAGCAAAAGCGGCTTGCAGCCAGATTTTGTCGGCAAAAGCGACAACAACTTTGCCATCAGCCGGGGTACCCAACGCAAAGTGAAGATCTTCCACATCACCTACTACCGACTCTTCCAACTGGAAGGGCAAGAGATTGCGCAGGTGTTTTTTCTCTTTTTCGCTGTATTCCAACTGGCGTGTATTCACACGGCTACCGGGCAAAATAAGCCAGGCTGATTGCGGGTTGATCGGTTTGTCACTCAGCGCGGCGCGCAGGGCTTCGCGGTTGCCAGTCTCGCCTTCGCTGGCGGGCGTACCGTCGATACCCAGCCAGCACCAGCGAAACTGATCCGCCAGCGTTTTGCCGTCATCGGAGGTTGTTACAGAGAGCACCAATTGCATGGACATAATTTGCTCTAGCTCGTTATTAAAATCAGCTTGTTATGAGTCTGATCGGGGTTAAGGCTATTCAACCAATTCAGTATCACCATCGTCATCTTTTTCGCCGCGATCTACGGTGGGCAATTCAAACACATCATCGCGGCGGATCACTTTAAGTGTGCCCGGCTCGGCGCCGGGCATCAGCAAACTACGCATGCTGCGGCGCTGATCAACCAACTGCACCGTGGAATTCAGCCAAAAATATTTGGTAGCAGTATTCAGTCCATCTATATCCAGCGGTTTACCGGCAAACATACTATCCCAGGCGGCCGATATCGCGGCCTTATCCGCAAACCCTGTCTGTGGGCGGTTGGCGATAAACCGCTCCATATCAGCAGGGTTCATCGGCACCAAATCAGCCTGACCGTTAAGACACAACAACAGGTTATTCATGCCCTTCCCATAGGGGCTAATCAGATCCATGGTATTAATATTCAGTCCGGCATCTGCCACGGGTAAGGCAGTAACAAACGGCTGCAATAGCGTTATCAGCATCGGGCTTTCGTTAAAACCACGCACCAGACGCAGCTCATCCACCGATTTAAACATCGCATTGGCCGCGCGATACCGCTCTTTTAAACCCTGATAAAAGTTGGATTCCGCACCGCCAGAGCCTGATTCGGCATCATCCGCATCAACCCAATCTACTACACCGGCGAGTAACATTTCCGCTTGATTCTGGTCGAGCGGTAAATCCGGAAAAGTCTGCAATAAGCGGATAAACCGCCGCTGCGGCTCGCTGTAGCGCTCAGGTGTGCCCTCCGGTTTGGTCAGATCGATAGGACGCGCCAGATCATTCAAATTTAACTGGGTAGTGGCATCGGTCATTCTGGCAAAGCCGCTGACGCCTTCATCCTCAATCGGTACTTCACTGCCCCAAGGCTCACCTAAATAATCGATAGTTGGGTCAAGATCCGCTTCGCGGAACATCAACTTGGCCACCTCTTCAGTGCCCTCTAAAAACGCCCGCGCCTGAGCACCGTGCCAGCGGGTTTCTGCGCGCGCCAAACCCAACTGATATTGGGCGGCAAATTTGACACTGAGCCCAGCCACCAGCGCCACAATCAGCAATACCAGCACCAGCACAGTACCCTGCTCGGCATTCGGCTTACCAGCCGGATTACTGCTGTTCAGGCATGGCAAAGAGACGCACACTGCTGCCAACTCCTTTCAGTTCGATGGTGATCTCTACGGCCAGCGGCAGATCCTGCGCACTTGCGCCCTGCTGATTATTATCTGGCCATTTTTGTAGCCAATCCTCCGAGAATTCGCGCCCTTGGAGCGCCGACTTACCTCTGGAAGTGATTGCCCCCTGAAACAATAAACGCAGCTGAAAATCCTCAACATCGTCCAGCAATAACTGATGAAAACCGTCATCCTCTTCCAAATCCACATCGGACAGTTCGAGATTGCGCTCGGGGGCGAAATCGCGCCAGAGCTGACCATCAACCACCCGGTACCCCACCATTTGTAAATCGCTACGAGGCAAGTTGGAAAAATTGACCCAACCGCGACGTTTAAACAACATCACCAGTTGATCTGCATTTTCGCCCGAGGAGCGCAGGCTTTCCGCCTGAAATACGGTGTTTTTATCTGCCGCAGCCGGAGGTATTACATGACGTAAATCCGCTGCCATGATCTGCCAAGCGCGGTCGAGGCGATTGATTTCCGCGAGAACTTCGTTGGTGCGTGTGGCGCCGCTATCCGCAGCGTTGAGCGATTCAAATGCCATCACCGCGATTAGCGCCGATATCACCAGCGCAATCAGTACCTCTAATAAAGTGAAACCCCGCGACCGATTCATTGGATCACCTGAACTAACTCAGGGTCGCTAATATAACCAGTCAACCGCGCCAGCACTGGTTTGCTTTCATCAACCGCCGAGCGCCCCAAACTCATGCCATCGGCGGTGCCTAACAAGCGCACGGCGATTTCAACTCGTTTAAAACCGGGCACTGGCAAGGTATCCATGGCGATAGTTTTTAGCTGCCACTGCCAGCGCAACCCCATCATATCCACGGTGCCAGCGTCTTTTTCTGGCACTTTGTAATCGACTAACGCTTTCTTGGCTTTTTGTTGCTGCAACAAGCGCACTCGTGTCAGCTGGTTTTCCGCCACCCAATAGGCGTAGGTTTTATCGCGGATTGCCGCTGAACCATCCAATTGGGTCAACACCAAAGTGATCAGCGCCGGCAGCGCCATTGCTACAATCATCAATGCAATCATGGCTTCCAGCAGGGTAAAACCGCGCTGCCTAGTGCCAGCACCCGAGCGGCGCAAAAGAGAGAATTTCATCGCCCGCGCTGCTCCTCTTCAACCCGCTTTTCTTCACTGAGCCAATGCAGCTCACCGGCCAAATCCAATTCAAATTGCTCGGTTTGAACTATTGCACCGCTGGCTAGTTGATCGGCATAAATACTGATTTCAACCTTGCCTGAGCCATCACCACTGGGGAAAAAACCCATTACCGGGTCTTGATACTCCAGCTCCGGATCAAATTCCCAGAGTTCATCTTCCACCACAAAATCGATCTTCTGCCCTTCCGCTAAGCAGTGTTGGCTCAGCTCGGGCAAATCCTGCCATTGGCGGTCGCGCACCCGGCGCCACTGATAACACCATTGCTCCTGCCCATCTATATCTTGCGCTGGCCGAGGCTCAACAAACAGGCCGTGGGTTTCGCCCTTAAGCACCGATTGCTCGGCGATATAACTGGCTTGAAGCATAAACTCTTCGGCTTCTTTGCGGGTCATATCCGCCGCCGCATTACCGCCAACGGCAATCGAAATCACCCCCACCGCCATACCAATAATAAAGACCACAAAAATGATCTCGATCAGGGTAAAGCCTTGTTGGCTGGATTTCACTGGCGCTGCCTTTGGCGATTAAAACTTATTGCTCGTCCCAGACGCTGATGTCAGCGTTTTGGCCTTCACCACCACTCACGCCATCTGCACCCAGACTGTAAATATCATATTCATGGCCTTCACCTGGGCTCATGTATTGATAGTCATTGCCCCATGGGTCTTTGTTCAGGTTGTCGATATAACCACTCGACTTAAAATTGCGCGGTACCGGTGCGATAGAGCTTTTAGTCACCAGCGCCTCTAAACCTTGCTCGGTAGTGGGGTAATTGAAGTTGTCGATGCGGTATAACTTGAGCGCAGTTTGCAGGGAGCTAAAATCCGCGCGCGCTTTTTGCACATTGGCTTTATCCAGGTTGTCCATCACGTTGGGCACTACAATACCGGCCAACAGGCCGATGATAATGACTACCACCATGATTTCGACTAGCGTAAAACCCGCCTGCTGCGCTCTTGTTTTCATCGATCTTATGTTCATTGTTGTGCTCATGACTGTCTCCTGAAATATCACTATAAACGGCTATCAACATCAACTCAGTTGCGTTAACCGAGCTTGGTCATTTCGAAAATCGGGGTGAGAATCGCCAATACAATCACGCATACCGCTCCCCCCATAAAAATAATGGTGGCCGGTTCCAACAAGCCCATGGCCACACCCAACATCATTTCCAATTCGCGCTCCTGATCTTTAGAGGCGTTATCTAACTGTTGCGGCAGAGTGCCATTGGTTTCACCACTGGCGACCAGCTGCACCAACAGCGGCGGAAAATGACCTGTATTTTCCATCGCCCGGCTCAGGCTCATACCCTCACGCACCGAGGCGGCGACGGTATCGCAAGCCTCTTGCAGGATTTTATTGGTCATCACCTGACCGGAAATATTCAGTGCCTGAAGCAGCGGCACACCACTGGCAGACAATAAACTCAAGGTGGCAGCAAAACGCGCCGAGTTAATCTGTTTCACCAACTCGCCAATCACTGGCAGCTTCAGCTGCACCACATGCCAGGCACGCAGGCGTTTGGGGTCGCGCATCAAGCGCTTGATGAAAAAATACACCCCGATCAAGGCAAATAACAAATAGACGCCGTAATTCATTAAAAAACTACTGGTGGCGATAAGACCCTCGGTCAGCGCGGGCAATTCACGCTTGCCCTGCTCAAAAATTTTGACCAGTTTGGGCACTACCAGCACCATCAACGCAACAATTACAGCGAGGCTCACCACCAGCATCACCACTGGGTAGATCATCGCCATTTTTATGCGCTGCTGCAGCTGCTGGCTGGTTTGGGTGTAATCCGCCAAGCGTTCCAGCACGGGGCTCAAATAGCCCGAGCCTTCACCGGCGCGTACCAGTGCGCGATACATATCGTTAAAGGCGACCGGATTGTCGCCCAGTGCCTGCGCCAAACTAAAACCTTCCAATACTTTGGTGCGCACCTGTAGCACAACACGTTTTACATTGGCTTTTTGCGATTGCTTAGCGGTTGCGTGCAGGGCTTCGTCGAGCGGCAGACCGGATTTGACCAGCGAGGCCAACTGGCGGGTAATCAAGCTGAGGTCGCGCGTACTTAACTTGGATGCACGGCGGCGGAAACTGGCAGCGATATTACCGCTTTCGCTATTGGCTGCAGCGGTGCTATCACCCGTGGCGCTCACCACCTCCAGCGGCTTTAATTTTTTCGCCCGCAATTGCGTGCGAATATGCCGCTCGGAATCCCCTTCCAGAATCCCTTTTACGGTTTTACCTTCATCGGTCAGCGCTTTGTAACTGTATGCACCCATAATCTACGTCCGCTACAGCTGGGTGGTGACGCGCAGCACTTCTTCAATGCTGGTGACGCCGTTGAGCACACACTGACGGCCATCGTCGCTCATGGATGGGCTGTGTTTGCGCGCTTCGGCCAACAATTCCTGCTCGCCCGCTTGCTCGTGGATGAGATGGCGCAAACGCTCGGTGATCTCGATTAATTCGTAGATCCCCTTACGGCCGCGATAGCCCTGCTGATTGCAGTGTTTACAACCGCTGGGTGCCGGGCGCCAGATGGGCGTTTCTTCCGGCAGTTTGAGCATCTCGCGCTCGGCGTCGCTGGGCATATATTGCTCTTTGCAGTGGCTGCAGAGTACACGCACCAAGCGCTGGGCCATGACCACTTCAATACTGGAGGCCAGCAGGAAGGGTTCTACGCCCATATCTTTCAAGCGTAACACCGCGCCAATCGCGGTATTGGTGTGGAGTGTTGATAGCACCAAGTGACCAGTCAACGACGCTTGAATCGCAATTTCGGCAGTCTCGCCGTCGCGAATTTCACCGATCATCACCACATCCGGGTCTTGCCGGAGAATGGCGCGTAGGCCGCGCGCAAAGGTCATATCAACCTTGGTATTCACTTGCGTCTGGCCGATACCGGGCAACAGGTATTCGACCGGGTCTTCAATCGTGAGGATATTGCGGCTGCGGGTATTGATATGGCTCAAGCCCGCATAGAGTGTGGTGGTTTTACCCGAGCCAGTCGGCCCGGTCACCAAAATAATGCCGTGGGGTTTAAGCAAGTTTTTGGTCAAGCGATCATAGACCAGCTGCGGCATCTGCAATTGCTCAAGCTTAAGTTGGCCTGCGGCTTGATCGAGAATACGCAATACAATCCGCTCGCCAAACGCAGACGGAATGGTCGATACACGGATATCCACCGCATGGCCTGCAAGGCGTACGGTAATACGGCCATCTTGCGGCAGGCGTTTTTCAGCGATATCCAAACGCGCCATTACTTTCAAGCGCGATACCAAGACCGGCGCCAATTCCGCCTTGGGCGAGAGCACTTCGGTTAATACACCGTCGATACGGAAGCGTACCGAGACGCGATCTTCAAAGGGTTCAAGGTGGATATCCGATGCACCTTCGCGCACCGCCTGGGAGAGGATCGCATTGATCAAGCGAATAATAGGAGCGTCATCATCACCGGCGAGCAAGTCGGTACGGTCGGCCAAATCATCGGCCATAGACGACAAATCAAATTCGTTGCCTAAGTCTTCCGCTGCACGCTGCGCTGCGCCATCGCCACTTTGATATTCACGTGTGAGGCGCTTCTGGAAGTCTTCGGCGGGCAGCTCTTCCAGCACCAAATCGGCACCCAAAATACGCTGCAGTTCCAACAATACATCCAGTGTCAGCCCAGGGCGATGCAACACCCGCGGCATTAAACCGGGCGCCAGCTCTTCCAACATCACGCCATGTGCGGAAGCAAAACTGAACGGCAAACGCTCATAGACCGGGGGTTCGGCTACAACTT
>CAXAVL010000198.1:0-8703 GCA_963971905.1 uncultured Cellvibrio sp. | reverse complement strand
AAAGAAATTGAAGATATTCGCGATAAGGTGCCCGGCTTTACCGGCCACATTTCCGATTTGGGCGGCCCCACGGCGAATATGTATCGCCTCACTTGCAAAGATATGCCGACGCTTTCCAAATGCCGTCGCTTATCTTGCGTATATCCGACTATTTGTAAAAATTTAACGACCGACCATAAACACACCACGAATTTGTATCGCGAAGCGCGCAAAATTCGCGGCGTTAAGCGTGTGTCGGTTGCATCGGGTTTACGTTATGACTTGGCCGTGCTCGACCCGGAATACGTTAAAGAATTGGTCACTCATCACGTCGGCGGTTATTTAAAAATCGCACCGGAACACACCGAGGAAGGTGTGCTCTCGCAAATGATGAAACCGAAGATGAGCAGCTACTACGAGTTCAAACGTATGTTTGATCAATTCTCGAAAGAAGCGGGCAAGGAACAATTTTTAATTCCCTACTTTATCGCAGCCCACCCGGGTACACGCGATGAAGACATGCTCAACCTTGCGCTCTGGTTAAAGAAAAACAACTTTGAAGTGGATCAGGTGCAAACCTTTTATCCATCGCCTATGTCACTCGCAACGGCGATGTACGTGAGCGAGCGCAACCCGCTGAAAAAACTCACCTACAAGAGCAAAAAAATTAATATCCCGCGCGGTTTGGAACAGCGTCGCTTACAAAAAGCCCTGCTGCGTTATCACGACCCAGCCAACTGGCCGATTATCCGTGAAGCCCTGCGCGCCATGCGCAAACCGCATTTGATCGGCAACAGCGCTTCAGCATTGATTCCAGATGAGCAGGCCGATGCGCGCAATACTGGCCGCGGCCACAACCCCAATGCCCGCAAGCAAGGGAAACCAGTAGGAAAATTTGCGAGCAAAAGCGGCCATCAACAAACTAGCGCTAAAACAGCCAGCAAACCGGCAGCAAAAGCCTTTGGTGATAAATTTGAAAGTGCAAAAAAATTCAATGCACAAACCACCACAGCTAAAAGTGCTAGTGCACCAGCGAAAAAAGAATTTACTGGCAGCAAAACAAACAAGCCGCAACATAGCAATAATCGCCCCGCAGGAAAAAACTCCCGCAGTAAACCGGGCACACCTAAAAAATAAAAAATCATCACTTTGCACAAAAGGATTTGTGCAAATTAGCCAGTTTCCATTCAGAAAATTTCGTTAAACTGGCCGCTCTTACATCCCCCACTTGCCCACTTAAATCTGATTTATTTCTAACCATGCAAATCCCTGGCTACACCCTTATTAAGAAAATTAACAGTGGTGGTATGGCGACTGTCTACCTTGCAACCCAGCATAGTGTTGGACGCACGGTCGCATTAAAAATAATGAAACCATCGCTGGATAAAGACCCTGAGTTTCACCAGCGCTTTCAGCGAGAAGCAACCATCATCGGCCAGCTTTCCCACCCGAATATCATTCCAATTTACGATATTGGTCGGCATCAGGAATTTAATTACATTTCCATGGAGTTTTTACCAAAAGGCTCTCTGGATGAAAAAATCGCGCAAGGAATCACAACACAAACCGCATTAAAAATTACTCTGGGAATTGCGGCCGCACTGGAGCATGCCCACAGCAAGGGCTATGTGCATCGCGATATCAAACCGGAAAATATTTTATTCCGCGAAGACGAGTCACCAGTACTGACTGATTTTGGTATAGCGCGTACCATTAAATCGAAAGCCAACATGACGCAAGTGGGCGCGGTAATCGGCACCCCCTATTACATGAGCCCAGAGCAAGCAAAAGGAGAAACCAGCGACGGTCGTTCAGACTTATACAGCCTTGGTGTAGTGCTTTATGAGATGCTCACTGGCAGCCGCCCATTTCAAGCGGACAGTTCGCTTGCGCTGGGCATAAAACACATTCATGAACAGGCACCGAAACTTCCGCTGCGCTTATTTGCTTTGCAACACATTATGGATAAGTTGCTCGCCAAAAAACCGGAACAACGCTTTCAAACAGCACGGGAGTTAATTGATAGGCTTAATCCTATCATTAACAATAATAAATCCTTACTTGCCACCAACAGCACTACCAAGCCAGTGGAATTATTAATAAGCTCAGGAAATTATCTTCAGCAAAACCTTATTATTTTTGCAAAAAAAACAACTGCACTTGTAAATCAAATAAAAAATAGATTTCTTAATGTCGCAGCAGAACCGAAGCTTGTTACCGGATCACAGCTAGATCAAACTTTAATAGCGCCGCCAACTCCTCTTAACGAGCAAGCGCCAGCTGAATTAAACGATAAACGCAGAAAGATAAACTGGCGTTATGGTTCACTCGGTTTTCTCACATTAATAATCATTGGGTTTATTTTCTTTAGCGATCGTCCCAACAATAGTACACGCGAACAGTGGGCACAGTTGTCTGGCAGCAGCAAAAGCAACTCGACTGGCGAACCGCAAAACACTAACTACTTATCGCTAAGAATCAATCCTATTCCTGCTGAAGCACGCATTCGCATACTCAATATTAAAGAAAAATATGCACATGGGATAAGCCTACCACCTGCCGCTTACCATATTGAAATAAGCCATCCCGGTTACACTACAAAAACCAAATGGATAAGACTTAATTCACACAACCAACACTGGGATATAGCGCTACAAAAATCAAACCTGAGCGCGAACGAAAATCAACTCCCCCTACCGGAAATGGTAGAGATTTACGCGAGTGAATTTTTAATGGGCGACGCCACCACCGAGTCGGCTAAACCAGCGCGCATTGATAAAGATTTTTTAATCAGCCGCTACGAAATTACATTCAATGAATACGATTTTTTTGCGCTGGCCACCAATCGTGCGCTGCCTGATGATCTGAACTGGGGCCGTGGCGAGCGCCCGGTTATTAATATCAGCTGGGACGATGCCATCGCCTACGCCAATTGGCTGAGCAAAACTACCGGAAAAAATTATCGCCTACCAACTGCAACCGAATGGGAATACGCCGCACGCGGAAACACTACCAGCAGTTATTGGTGGGGGAACAACGAAGATGACGCACAGGAGCGAGCCAATTGCCGCTATGGTTGCAAATCATTATGGGCAAGTTTTTTTAATAATAAAACGCAACCGGTAGGCAGCTATCCCCCCAACGATTTTGGCATCCATGATACTGCTGGCAATGTCGCCGAATGGATAAATGATTGTGCTGATAAAACACCAGCAGCCGCCTGCCTGAAACGCGCTGTGCGTGGCGGATCATTTACAAGCAAAGTAGAGGCTATTACCGCTTATTCTCAAGTTGGGATTAGCGCAAATAAATCGCGTAAATCTATTGGCTTCAGGCTGGCGCAAGACATTCCAACAGCGCAAAAAAATAATGCAATTAAAAATGAGCAAAGACCACGGAGGCGCAATATCTTCCGGGAGATTACTGACAGTATTTTCAAGCGGGATAATTAATTCAACTGATAAAAAAACCGCTGACTCTCATCAGCGGTTTTTTTATTTTCATCGGTTTTATGCGCGTTTAATTTCCGTAACTCATCAAACGCTGATAACGGCGCTCAAGCAGAGCATCAAGCGGCTCTTTGCTTAAGCGATCGACCTGAGCAACTAAACGCTCTTGCAGTTTTTTGGCCATGTCATCGACATTGCGATGCGCACCGCCCAGTGGCTCAGGGATAGTTTCATCAACAATACCCAAGTCTTGCAAAATTTTTGAGGTAACACCCATCGCCTGAGCCGCTTCCGGCGCCTTGGCAACAGTTTTCCAAATAATATTGGCGCAACCTTCAGGTGAAATAACAAAATAGGTCGAATACTGCAGCATGTTGAGCTGATCGCCCACACCGATTGCCAATGCACCGCCAGAGGAGCCTTCACCAATTACGGTACAAATAATAGGCGTGCGCAAACGCGACATTACTGCAAGGTTTTGCGCGATAGATTCAGAAATACCACGCTCTTCCGAGTCGATACCAGGGTAGGCACCGGGGGTATCAATTAGGGTTAATACGGGGAGCTTGAAGCGCTCGGCCATTTCCATTAAACGCAAGGCTTTGCGGTAGCCCTCGGGGCGCGGCATGCCGAAATTGCGCATCACTTTTTCATTGACAGTACGGCCTTTTTCTTCACCAATAACCATCACTGGCTTGCCATCTAAACGGGCAACACCACCAATAATGGCCGCATCATCACCAAAATGACGATCGCCGTGCAACTCATCAAAATCGGTGAACACGCGGGAAATGTAATCAGAGGTATAAGGGCGATGCGGATGACGCGCGACCTTTACAATATCCCAAGCAGTCAGCTTGGAATAGATAGACTCGGTTAACTTGGTACTTTTTTCGCGCAACTTGGCGATTTCATCGGCGATATTCACATCGGAACTGTTGCCGACCAGTTGTAATTCTTCAATTTTGCCTTCGAGTTCGGCGATGGGCTGTTCAAAATCCAGATAATTCAGATTCATAGCGAGCTCTTGATCCGGGTAGCAAACTACCATTTTGACTTATAGGGTGAGTGCTGGAGCCTGATGTGATGACTTTTTGAACAGTCCAACAGGTAGCACAATTGGGGCGCTACCTTACGCGAAATGGGCGATTTAGTCGATCTTTTCCAGTGAAAATGAAGTGATGGAATATGCGGCAAAAACAAACGAGGATTGGTGCAACACACCGGATTTGCTCTAACCAGAACAAATCCGGAGCTGCGATGAGCCAGTATCAGACTAAGGAAGATGTTACTGCAAAACTAGGGCGCTCACGGGCCGGCGAAAAATAGCTACCGTTGTGCTGCTTGAGCGCCTGCAGTATGTGGCGGCGATTAATCAAACCCACCAGCTTACCGTTCTCGACAACAGGATAGTTCTTGGGTTTGTTGCCGAGCATGATTTCAGCAATCTCCAAAATGCTGGTATCCGGCGCTACGCTAAGCACATCGGGCCGCATAATATGGGTAACCTGAGTAGAGTCTTCAGCATAGAAAGCGCTGTTTAACATCTCTTTCATGCAGTCCTGCTCCGACACAAACCCAATAACCTTCATGTCTTCATCAACCACAGGTGCGCCGGTAATATTCCATTTAAGCAAGTACTCGACGACCTCCCGCACGCTGGCATTGGATTTCACGGCTAATACATTGGCCTGCATATAATCTTTAACAAGAATTGATGACATATTACTGCCCTCCATCATTCAATTTTTTAACCCTTCACTTAGAGTCTAGATGGGCAGAGCGGAGACAAAAGACGAAATCGATCTCGGGATGATCTTTTTTTAGATCGAGTTAATCTAAAGAAAAATAGGCAGACAATAAAAAGGCCGCAACTGCAGCCTTTTGCATCATAAAAAAGTTCGAAACAATTAATAAACCAATCTCACCTTGGAGCTACCGTAACTGTCGCGTAAGCGCTGCAGCAGTTCATCTTCCGGGCGCACATTCCATTGGCTGCCAAAACGCAGCTGCGCGCGCGCGTCGCTGCGTAAATAATCCACTACAATAGCGCAGCGTGCATCTTGCTGAGGTGACTGACGATAAGGGTCTAGCATTTCGCTCAAATCGCGGGAAAAACTGGCGGGCAGCGCGCCCGATTCCAGCTCAAGCCAAAGTTCACGCACTTTTTCCTGACGTACATCGGCGAGCAGACGAATATTGTCGGCACTCATTTTTAACATACCGCTAAAGTCGTCATAGCGAACTTGGCCGCTGATCACCAGCAAACCGTCTTTTGACAACACATCGCGGGAATTATTAAAAGTCTCGGCAAAGAGTGTGATATCCATGCGCCCAGTGCGATCATCAATGGTCAGAATCGCCATGTTGTCGCCGCGCTTGGTGCGCACAATGCGCTGGGAAATAACCAAACCGGAAATGGTTTGGGTACTCTTCTCAGGTTTTAAATTGGCGATACGCGAGCTAACCAAATGGCTCAGTTCGCTTTCATATTCATCAATCGGATGACCAGTGAGATAGAGACCGAGCGTTTCTTTTTCTGCATTCAACCGCTCTTTCATCGTCCAGGTACGCACACGGCGAAATTCGCTGTAAACATCAATACTGGAATCATCACTGGCGATCACAGCGCCGAATAAATCCATCATACCCGCATTGGTATTCGCCATCGCCTGCTCTGCAGTTTTAACCGCTTCGCCCATAGCGGCAAACATGACGGCGCGGTCGTGATCAATATTGTGTTGCGGAGTATTACTGGTAGGCCCGAGATTGTCTGCGGCGCCGGAGCGGATAATCGCTTCCATTGCGCGCTTATTAACTTTGCGCGGATCAACACGCGCACAAAAATCGAATAAATCTTTAAACGGACCGCCCGCATTGCGCGCGGCAATAATTGATTCAACTGGCCCCTCACCCAAACCTTTAATTGCACCCAAGCCATAAATAATTCGGCCGGCATCATCCACCGTAAAATGAAACTCGCCGGAGTTAACATCCGGCGGTAACAATTTTAATTTCATGGTGCGACATTCTTCGATAAAGGTAACCACCTTATCGGTTTTATCCATGTCCGATGACATAGTCGCCGCCATAAAATGCGCGGGATAATGCGCTTTTAACCAAGCGGTTTGATAAGAGACAATTGCATAAGCCGCAGAGTGAGATTTGTTAAAACCGTAGCCCGCAAATTTTTCTACCAGATCAAAAATTTTAATCGCCAACTCAGGATCAACACCCTGATTTTTTGCACCGGTTTCAAAAACCTCGCGCTGTTTGGCCATCTCTTCCGGTTTCTTTTTGCCCATCGCACGGCGCAGCATGTCCGCGCCACCAAGTGTATAACCGGCGAGTACCTGCGCGATTTGCATTACCTGTTCCTGGTAAACAATAACGCCATAGGTCGGCTCAAGTACTGGCTTTAAGGTGTGATGCTGAAATTTTGCATCGGGATAAGCAACCTGTGCGCGGCCGTGTTTACGATTGATAAAGTCATCCACCATGCCCGATTCAAGTGGACCGGGGCGAAACAACGCCACCAATGCAATCAGGTCTTCGATATTATCTGGCTGTAAACGTTTGATCAGATCTTTCATGCCGCGGGATTCCAACTGGAATACCGCCGTTGTTTCTGCGCGTTTTAATAAACCAAATGTTTTGGCATCATCGAGTGGAATTGCGCTGATATCCAGCGGCGCTTCACCTTTTTTAAGGCGCTGCTTATCGATCATAATGCGCGCCCAATCGATAATAGTGAGAGTACGCAAACCGAGGAAGTCGAACTTCACCAGACCCGCTTCTTCTACATCACCCTTATCGAACTGAGTTACCAAACCGCCACCGGATTCATCACAATACAGCGGTGAAAAATCAGTAAGTTTAGTGGGCGCAATCACTACACCACCGGCATGTTTACCGACATTGCGCGTGAGGCCTTCAAGCTGAACTGCCATCTCCCAAATTTCACCGGCATCGCCATCTTGTTCAATAAATTCTTTGAGCTGCGGCTCTTCTTGTAGCGCTTGCGCAAGGGTCATGCCCGGTGTTGCCGGAATCATTTTGGAAAGTTTATCGGCAAGACCGTAAGATTTTCCCTGCACCCGCGCCACGTCGCGCACCACCGCTTTGGCCGCCATGGTACCGAAGGTAATAATCTGACTTACCGCATCGCGACCATAATTGTCGGCGACATACGAAATAACTTTGTCGCGATTATCCATGCAGAAATCGATATCAAAGTCCGGCATGGAAACCCGCTCGGGGTTTAGAAAACGTTCGAAGAGTAAATCGTATTCAAGCGGATCGAGATCGGTAATTTTTAAGGAGTAAGCAACGAGCGAACCCGCACCCGAACCACGGCCGGGGCCAACCGGAATATCGTGATCCTTCGCCCATTGAATAAAGTCCATTACGATAAGGAAGTAACCAGGGAATCCCATCTGGTTAATAATATCTAACTCAAAGGTTAAGCGGTCTTCATATACCTTGCGCCGCTCAGCATAATCCGGTGCGGATTTATCCAGGATGCGCTCAAGCCGCTGTTCCAAACCTTCGAAGGAAATTTTGCAAAAAAACTCTGCCTCGGTTAAACCTTTAGGCACAGGATATTCGGGCAAAAAGTATTTGCCCATTTGGATCGTCACCGTACAGCGTTTGGCGATTTCAATGGTATTGGCGATAGCTTCAGGAATATCGCTAAATAATTCCGTCATTTCTTCCGCAGTGCGGAAATATTGCTGATCACTGTAGCGACGCTCGCGACGTGGATCATCCAGTGCGCGTCCTTCACTAATACACACGCGCGCTTCATGCACTTCAAATTCGCTGGCTTTTAAAAAACGCACATCATTGGTCGCCACCACCGGGCAATTCATTTCAGTAGCAAGTGCGACTGCTGCGTGCAGATGATTTTCATCATTCTCGCGCCCGGTACGCTGCAATTCCAAGTAAAAGCGGTCGGGAAAGTCCTTCATCCAACCCTGCAATAATTCACTGGCTTGCGGTGCTCTGCCTCCCAACAAGGCCATGCCCACATCACCGAATTTTCCGCCAGAAAGAGCAATCACACCCTCGCTGAATTCGCTGATCCATTCGCGCTGCACATAAGCCACGCCCTGTTGTTGTCCCTGCCGCCAAGCACGCGAAATCAATTCGATAATATTTTTATAACCGCGATCATTAATCGCCAACAAAGTGATGAGTGTTGGCTTGCCTTCGTTATCGCTACTGGCAATCCAAAAATCACTCCCGACTATAGGTTTTACTCCTGCACCCTGCG
>CAXAVL010000197.1:0-8730 GCA_963971905.1 uncultured Cellvibrio sp. | reverse complement strand
CCGACCCGGCGCAGCCGTGGTTGCGTGGCCAATTGGATTTACGTGGGCGGGACTTGGGGGTGAGCGACGTGATTGCCTTCTGGGGAAAATTGGTATTTCTCGCGGCGGCTGACCCGGTTGCAATCCAGCTGCCATTTCAATTCGGTATGCAATGGAATGGCGCTGAGTCTTCATTCAAATTGGCGCGCTGGGAAGCTGGCCGCTTGCTGTTTGATATTCACGGTATTTTCCCCGAGCTGATGGCGATTAGTGCGTTGGATCAAAACGGCACTCTGATTAGCCAAGCAGCTGAGTTGCGCAGTAACCAGGGGGTAAACCAAGTAGAGTTACCTATCAAGCAGCTTCCGGCGACGATAGAATTCAGTATCGCGCGCAAGCAGCAAACGGCTGAATTCCCGTTTGAGATTCGTGCGCAGTATTAACATCCCGAGGTTAAAAAATGAGAAGGGCGCGTGTTGCGGCTTCATCTGTTAAATTTTTTGCTCTGCTACTGAGTATTGTTTTAGCCTCCTCGGCACAAGCTGCCGTGGTGATCTTGTATCACCACGTTAGCAATAGCACACCAAAATCAACCAGCATTAGTCCTGCACACTTTGAAGCGCAGATGGATTATTTGGCGCAGAATGATTTTAAGGTGGTGCCGCTGCTGGAACTCACGGACAGGTTGCGCAAAGGCGAGCCGCTGCCGGATAAAACGGTAGCAATTACTTTTGATGACTCATACGCATCGGTTTACGAATCGGCATTTCCGCGTTTAAAAAAACGCGGCTGGCCTTTCACCTTTTTTGTAAACACAGATTCCATCGGCACATCAAAACTGTTTGTCAGTTGGGATCAGTTGCGTGAAATGGCAAAACACGGCGTCACTATTGCCAATCACACCACTCAACACAACCATCTGCCACGGCGTAAAAAAGATGAATCAGTTGTGCAGTGGCGAGTGCGAATTGCAACCGAAATTAATCAAGCGCAAACAAAAATTGAACAGGAAATCGGTACCGCGCCGATGATTATGGCCTATCCCTTTGGTGAGTACGATGCGGAGGTGCAGCAGATTGCCAAGAAGTTAGGTTATATCGCCTTCGGTCAACAATCTGGCGCGCTCTATGAAAAAGGTGATTTGCAATCTGTACCGCGCTTTCCCTTTGGTGGCAGTTTTACCGAACTCGACGACTTCATAATGAAGGTCAATACCAAACCATTGCCGACAAGAAGTGTTAGCTTTTATCGCGATAAAAACACCGGGCAAAAAAATCTGATAGTAAAAGCCGGTGATAAACCTTGGTTGGTGTTGGAGCTTGATAATGCAGTACTGCTGAAAAAAATAAATTGTTTTGCCACTGGTCAGGGCGCGATTACAGTAGAAGTAATTGATAATAAATTGTGGGCGCAAGCCAAGCAGCCGCTAAACCCTGGACGAACTCGCTATAACTGTACCGCTTATGCCGGAGAAAAAGGGAGGTTCTATTGGTATACCCAACAGTGGTTGGTTACCGATAAAAATGGTGAGTGGACTTATGGGGACTAAAATTTTAATTCTTTTTACAAGGCGCTCCCACACATTGGGAGCGCCTTTTATTTATCTGTTGATTGTCAATTGAATGGTGTCTTTCAGTTCGCTGCCGTCACTGCCAATCATGACTTTGTTGTCACTATCCAAAAGCTTGGCCGATAGTGTAACGATCATAGGGTTATTGATAATCATCGAACTACTGATGGTCACCTTACCTGTCTTTGGTTCCAGAGTGACTTTACTTGAATCATACCCTGTTGGTGTGCTGGTAATTTCCCATAGGGCATTGGTGCCTGAGTAAATTTCTGGATCTATTCCAGTGCTGGTTGGATAGGAAACTTTGATTCGTGGTTCTACGTTGCCGCCGACAGAAACAGAAATCGCTTCAGTTGAACTAGTGCTGTCTTTGCTAACGATCTCCATTTTTAACAGCTCGGGTTTTAATACTTTAATGATGAGAGTTTCAGTCGTACCGTCGCAATTGGCGGTGAGGTTGACGTCGGTGCCGCTAATTGTGCCAGCGGCAGCAGTAATAACCCCGGTTGTTTTATTAACGGTGAGTGCGCTGGTATTGCTGCTGGTCAAGGAGACATTTTTAGTGATGTTGACACTTGAGCCATCTTTATATTCGCCAGTTGCAGTGACAGTTGCCGTTTGCCCCTGGCGCATTTCCAAACTTTTATTGGAACTCAATGACAGTTTTGTGAGATTGCTGAGAATATTGAACTCAAATTCCGGTGATGGAACTATTTTTTTGTCGTTGTCTAAACCTGAAGCAACAACTTTAATAACTCCATTTTTGCTTGTGCTGAGTGAGGGAACGTTAGTGTCCGCAAAGCTCGCAATATTGACTGGATTGCTGCTGGTGATTTTCCAGGTCAATGGATAGTCATAACTCTCTCCATCGCTAAATACTGTGTCTGCAGTGAATTGTGTGTCTTTGCATACATCGACAGATGCGGTTGGATGTTTGACGGTAATGCCGGTGAGATTGGCATCGGTCAAGGCTATATCCAATGATCTACTCATGCCCGCATAGCTGACAACAAGTTGCAGAGGAGCTTTTTTACCCGCCGCTTTGAACAGGCCATTTTTAATGCTGCCCAAGTTGGGATCGCTTAGGGTCCAGCTAGCTTTGTTGTTGAGGTTTATTTCTTTGCCATTTACATCTGTGCCAATTAAATTAAATTGGCGGCTGCCTTGGATATGAACACTGCTGCTGGTGTCTGCAAGCTTAATAGCTGTGATCCCGTTTTTACTCGCATCAACGGTTTGCGCAACACGTGCACTGTCGCCATCGCCGCCGCCGCAGCTGATCAGTGTGAATGCACTGGCACCTAATGCGAGTGCCGATAAAAGTTGTAATCCTTTAGAACGCATAAGTTACTCCCAGGCTGATGCCATCAACGCTTAAATTGTCATCTTTGTAATAGCGAATTAAGTCGAGGGTCCAATAATAAGGTTTACCTTCTATGATTGGGTCTTGCACTGAGATGCCATAACTGAAATCAGAAAAAGTATCTTTATTGCTGCCCACTTCGCCGAGAGCGGGAAGCTGGGTTTCGATTTCAGTCGAAGCATAACCTAGCAAAATACTGACTTTTAAATCTTCTGGTTGTGTATCTGGATTAGTGAGTGTGATGTAGGCGGCGCTCTGTTGTTTGATTTCCAAGGTCAAACCATTTTCGGTTGCATCGCTCACAGGCACTGCAACTAATCCTTGCAAGCCGATACCGTCCAGTAAACCATCGGTAACTTCAATATCCGCTTTAAACTGAAACAGCGAGGGCGAAAAGTTTTCGCCAGCTGCTTTAACCTTGGTGTAAGCAGCTTGCCCGGACACATGAAATGCTACCGGCAGCTCTGCTTGTGCACTCAGGCTGGTGATGCTGCCCAATGCGCTGATGATGATTGCCAATCGTTTACACATAAGAAATCCTTGCTGTGTGGTGGTGTAGCCATGGTGAATTGTCTGGCTGTGGATTATTCCAGATTGTTACTGCGAATAAGGGTACGCAATTCATGAATATACATACTGCCGCGCCCGGAATATTTGCCCAGTTCGGCCACCATCGCGCTGCCGGTAAATTGTTGCGGTGTATCGCGCAATTGTGCGCGCAACTGCCGCCAGGGGCGATAGGCATTATGGGTATTGATATTGTTGAAGTATGCCGTAATAGATTCTTCAACATTGTTAAATTTCTTAACTTCGTGTCTGGCACCGGCCGGGCGCTTGTTAGGTACTATGCCGCAGCCCTCTTTATAGCACCAATGGCCAAATAAGTTGTGCGCCTCCTCGGCAAAGCGCGAGGTGCCCCAGCCGGATTCTATGGCTGCTTGCGCCATTACCATGGCAGGCGGAATAACGTCTACTCGCAGTAACAAGATGTCGATTGCCCGTGCATCATCAGGATAGGTTTCGTAAGTCACATGAAATTTTTCGCGCAGTTTCTTCAGGTTGCGCGCATTTACGCCGGTAATTTGTTGCGATTCATCCCATTCGGTTTTTATTTTGATTAATCGCTCGCGGGACTTTAATAGGTTTGCATTTTTTTCATCAATTAATGGGCGCAACATATCGAGAAATTGTGCTTTGCGCTCGGGTGTTTGCTCAATGGCGGAGAAGTCGGGCAGCAGCGTGTTGCTCGATAAATCATCGCCAATGTGCTCTGCATCCGCGAAAAAATAGTTGCTGGGCAGACTAGCAAGGGTGAGCACTAATGCCAGCGTGGCAATTGGGAAGGCGACCAGTAATAAACCCAGTAGCCATTGTGATGCGTTTTTATTCATAAAAAAGCTTGGTCCAAAAAATTAAAAAGTGAATTACAAATCGAGTTGTTTGCGTAGCTCTTCCATACGTTTGGCGTTTTCTTCTTTGCTCAGCGGTGTTTCTATCGTTTCGGGCAGTGCGGGTATGTTCGGTGCGGGCAATTCCGCGCCGTTCATTACGCGCTCGCAGAGTTTCAAATAGTGCCGCTCAAAAATTGGAAAGGCGACTTTCTCGGCATTGCTGGTTAGAAAATACCAATCGCTTGCACAACCAGCGTGATACACCGCCGGATGGCTCCAGGCATAAGCCGCTTTCGGGCTGGGCGCGCGGCAAGCTTCGACATAAGCCTGGTGAGCATCCACTAAACCAAACTTATCCGGCTCGCCTTGGCAAGCGCGAATCATGCGGTTAAGCGTGGGCAAGTATTCCGATTCTTCAATCACCTTGCGCGCACCGCGCAAAATAGTTTCCGGCGCAAATTGCGTGAGTGAATTTAACCAGAGGCGGCGCGCTTGATTAAGCAGTTCATTGTCTTTAAACGCGGCGTAATACTGGTTGTGATAATTAATGCGAAACAGCGCAAACACTTGATTGATCGCATCTATGTGGCCATCGCTGGGCGCAGGGCGCTCTTGTTCGTTACGCTGCTGCTCAGCTTGCCCAGCTGCGGTCGTTGAGTTGTTGCGCGAGGCTGCTATCTCTTGTGCGACCTGCTGAATGAGGGAGTTGCTGTCCTGCATGGGTATTAACCTGCTGCGAGTTGACGGTTGTTAATGCGTGCTGTTTGGCCCAGTGAAATTTTACGTGCTGCAAAAATTTGGTATTCCAGCTGGCAAGCAATTGATTGCTGTCGCGCCAGTACAAAACAAATTCTGCGACTTGTTGCTGGGCAAATTTTAAATCGATATTGGCGAGTTTGAGTACATCGTACACATCTTTACTTGGCTGCCAATTGTCGGGAATACGTTTGGGTTCGGTGTCGTGCTCAAGCGCCGAGTTGTAGCGATTCCACTGGCGTTTAACATGCTGGATAAACTTGCTGTTCCAAGTGCGACCCACATCGCCGCGCTCTTGCCAATAGACCACAAATTCCGGAATAGAATCCTCTACAAACGCGAGGCTGATGCTTGCGTGTTTCACCAGCACTTCAAGCGCATCTTTGCTTGGCCGCCACTGGCTGTGCATGGCGGTTTCCAAGTCGCGATTTAAAAACTCGGTATCGCGATCGCGCACTTGTCGCTCACTTTCTTCGCGTTTTTGTCGCGCAACTTGTGTCTCGTGGCTGCGCCATTTGTGCAGTAAGTCTTTTAAGAACTTCGCGCCCCAGGAGTGATTTGCTTCGCCGCGCTCGCGCCAGTAAGTCACAAACTCGGGCACTTGCAAGCGCACAAAATCAAGCGGGATATTGTATTGCGCAATCTGGCGCAACAATTCCTGATCTGGCTGCCAGTTGGGCGATATTAGAGTTGCTCCGGCATGGATCGCAGGAGCGGGGGCAGCAATAGGGCTTAATGCGGGCGGCGGTGTGAACGGCTGGGTATCGGCCTCATCAAATGCCAGCGTCAAGCGCTGACTCTCGGTGTAAGGCGCAGACGCGAGCAAAATAATACCCTTATCCTTCAAGCTGCGGCTAATGCGCTGGACATCCTGATCTGTCCAAAAGGGCATTAAACGGTTTATCCAACTCGCGTCCACATCCAACCACTGGCGGCCATTGGCTGGAACCAGCGACAAATAAGTCGCCAAATCCCCCAAAATCGACAACATACAGGCCTCTTCCAGCCCGATAGTCGCAGCGAGAGAAGGGGAAATCAGCAGTGGGCGCTCGGGAATCAGGGATGAACTCATAGCTCTCAGGCCGTAACAGCCAAGTCAAAACAAAGGAGGGAATTGTAGGCGGATAGGGGGGGAGATGCCAGCGGTTACAGATTGATACAGACGCATGCGCTCTGTTACACCCAATCTTGTCGATCATCGCTAGGCTGTGCGCTCTTAATTATGCTGCTGTAACCGCAGCGATTGCCCTAGCCAAAAGGAAACTGCCATGCGCACATCCCCTATTATTGTTCCCGGATTAGTCCTCTCGCTCTTAGCTGCTCCGGCTATAGCCAGTGATACAACAAGCCCCGTCCCGCCACCCGCGAATGACGCTGGCGTGGAAGAAATGGTAGTACAAGGGCGCAAAAGCGATTATTCGGTGATTACTGAAAATGCCCAAAAAATTATTGATGTGCCAGGTTCGCTGGGCGATCCGCTAATGGCAGTTTTCAGTTTGCCGGGTGTGATTAGTGAAGGCGATGGCGGCGGTGCGCCAGCGGTGCGCGGCTCATCGCCGAGCGACAATCGCTACTTGGTAGACGGTGCGCCGGCAGCCTATGTTTTCCATACTTTTTCTACGTCGATTTTTAATGAAAATATCATTCAGGATTTTGACTTATTTTCCGCCGGGTTTGGTCCGCGCTATAGCAATGCCATCGGCGGGATTTTTGATATCAAATTGCGCGACCCCAAAACGCAGGATATTCATACCAAAGTTGATCTTTCGATTCTGCGCGCCGGCATATTTGTTGAAGGCGATGTAACGGAAGATTCCGCCTTTTATTTGTCTGGTCGCGCCAGTCTGCTGCATTATTTTTTTGATAGTGATGCCGCCGAAAAAGAAGACGGCATTAAAGTGCAAGATGCACCGGAAGATACGGATTACCAGTTTAAATACCAATACCGTTTAGGTGATGACCACAAGCTCACTTTGAGCGCCAATGGTGCCAGTGACTTGGCGGCAGCTGAATTTACTGAATTTTCTACCGAGGTTATGGAAGAGCCGGATTTTGCCGGGGATGCCAAAATTCAAAATACGTATCACAACCAAAATTTGCGTTGGCAATTTGCTGCAGGGGAGGGCAGTGAGCTTGATATGCAAATGGGGCACTACCAAAAAAATGACGATACCTTTTGGGGAGGGGAAAAATATTTTTTTGATTTCACTACTGAAGATGTCTATGCGGTAGCGAATTTTTCGCTGATGCTGGGCAACTCCCACAGTATTTCAATGGGGGCAGAAAGCCATAATACTGAATACAGTTACGATGCGCGGTTTATCAATTATTTATGTACTGAATTTGATCCCGATTGCGAATTGCGCCGCGGCGAATTAATTGTCGCGGAAGATAAAGTGACAATTAAAGAGCATTCTGCCTATGTGAATGATCACTGGGCAATTACCGATGCGCTGGCGGTAGATCTGGGGGTGCAAACCCACTACAACGATTTCACCGAAGAAACCTTTACCCATCCGCGTGTTGCAATCGCCTGGGAGTTTATCGACAACTGGACGTTAAGTTCTTCTGCGGGCAGCTACAATCGCCTGCCGGATATCGATAAAACCTTTCCACAAATTGGCAATACCGAATTGCAATCGCCCACCTCCAATCACTACACGCTGGGTATTAAACAGGAATTGGCTGATGAATGGAGTTGGTCGATAACGACCTATTACAAAACCATGGATGGTTTGCCGCTTGCTAGTGATGTGAATGATACTAACCAACCCTTCTACACCAACAATGTTGAAGGTGAGGCCTATGGGGTGGATTTATTTATCAATAAAGGTTTAACCGATCGCTGGTACGGCTGGCTTGCGATCAGTGCATCGCGCAGTACCCGCACCAATAAACTCACCGATATGGAACGCGATTATTATTTGGATACGCCGCTGGTAGTGAATTGGGTAATGAATTATCAAATAAACGATTTGTGGACCGTGGGCACGCGCCTGACCGCACAATCTGGCCGCGCGATAACGCCGATAGTTGGCATTCAACCCAACCCTTGGTTTGAAGATCGTATTCTGCCGGTGTATGGCGAGCCCTATTCAGAAAATTTACCGGTTTATGCGCGTCTGGATCTGCGCTTTAATCGCGAAATGACACTTTGGGGTTATTCAGGCACTTACAATATTGATATTCTCAACGCCCTCAATCGCCGCAATGTTACTGATCGTAAACTGGATTACAAACGCACTCACTCGGCGCAAGATTTCAAATTGGAAGATCAAGTCGGTATGGGCATTATTCCTGCACTGGGTATGTCGCTGGTTTTTTAAATCACACTTTTTACTGCACAGGTTATAAATGTTTATGTGGATGAGATTGCGCACGTTTGTTATCTGCGGCATGTCGCTGGTAGTAGGCCTTGCATTTAATTGTGTTGCAGGAGATCTCTCCAGCGATGTACGCAAAGGTGCCTCGGGGCCAGATACGGGTAATGGCGGTTATGTAGAAGTGGGGCTCGGTTTTGCCAGTTATACCAATCCCGTGGTGGGTTGGCCGGAGGGTAATAAAAAAGGCGAGGTGCACAATGAAGGTTTTATCGATATTAGTGCACGCTACCAATATAACGGCTGGTTTGTGGAATTGTTTTCGCAGAGCCTCGAACAATTCACTATGGG
>CAXAVL010000196.1:0-8758 GCA_963971905.1 uncultured Cellvibrio sp. | reverse complement strand
TGCAGATAACTTAACGTGGGGCGATTCACTTTTGCATATATCCCGCCCCCATCTAGTGTTCGACTAAAAACACTTATTCAGACGCAATCAAACACCACGCTAAAACAATCATTGATCAGCGTGCTTTTGGCGCACTTAATTGCTTATTTCTCAGCACATCACACCCAGTTTTCCATTCAGCTAAAAGTGGGACTAACAGAGAAGCCTAAATTTGTTAGAGTCGTTCGCAATGGATAATACGAACAACATTGATTGATACCCCATGACTTAAGGAGCTTTAGAGCGTATGGCAAAAAAGATAACCATGTTCGCTATTGGCGCAGCATCGGCGCTTGCAGGGGCATATATAGCGAATTACTACAACAATCAGGCACTCGAAAAAAATGCCCAACTCGTGCAGCAAAAAACCGAAAAGCTAAATGCAACAATTGCACAATTGAAAGCAGAAAACACACAATTAAGCTTGCAGCTAATAGATCAACAAAAAACGCCTCTAGCCGCGCCCAACACAACGATAAAAGTACCTTCGCCTACTTCAGCTGGGCGGTCCGAAAATTCAAAGCAATCTACGTCACTAGCGCAATTAAAAGAAAAGGAACTGCTGCGTACAGCAGAAAAATTCAGCAACTGGCTAGCTAATTCGCACAAAACAACAGGGAGTTTTGACCTGCACAAAGAGATGCAACAACGATTTGATGCAGAAAATATAGATACCAACTGGGCAGAAACGCAAGAACAAGATTATCTAACAATGTTTAGCCAAAACCCCGAGCTGGCCGGCATAGCCTTGCGCGAAACACAGTGCCGCACACGGCTCTGCGCGCTGACCATCAGCATTAGAGACCTTGATCAAGCGAATGAATTAATGGGGAAGATGAGTCAAACCTTAAAAGCACAACATAAATACCCAATGATTATCGCCACACCGGACGAACAACAGGGGGTTACTACCTTGTATATCGAAAGAGAAGCAAACAGTTTTGAATTTAATTAACGCGGCCATCACCACGATTAATTAATTCAAACATCGGCATGGATGTCGATGCGCTGCAACCACAGCAAGGTAATGAAACAACCATTACCGTGAACGCAAAAACGGATGCCATTGTGACTTCACCTGGACAATAACCTTAAATTAATAGGAATTTTTTATGACATTATCAAAATTAATAACAAGTCTTGGATTTACAATTTTGGGCAGCATAGCAGTGAGTGTAAATGCACAGACGACCACAGTAGCTTCTGGCTGCAGCTGGACACTAGTAAGTCAACAATCAAGCTATAGCGGCGCTATTATTAACACCGCATGTAAATTAAATGGAACTTCACTAGCGACCCGCGAACAAAAATATAGCGCCTACTCGCCGGCCTCATGCAACATCACTTGGGTTGCTTCAGGTTACACAGCAAGCGGGGCATGTGATTCCGCACAAATTCTTAAAGTTGTTACCACGCCAGTAAGTAGCTGTAATACAGGTGCCACTACTCTATTTCAAACAGGCCCTAATGCTGGCTCATTTAATGTAGCCGCTTTCTGTGGCACCGGTTGCCCCTACAGTGTGCAACCACAATCCCCTTACTCTTATCCTGCATTAAAATATACCTGCCTTTAAATCGCAGATTAATTTATTCATTTGAGATAGGTAAATCCGGGTGATGCAATTCACCCGGATTTTTTCCATTTAAGGTGCGCTTGCGCTGCAATAATGATTAATAAATTGCTGATGACTGGGAAAACGTATCAGATATTGATCATGCTCTTTTTCGATACTATTCATTAAACGCATCAACTCATCATCCGATAATTTATCCACCACCGGATGATAATCCTGCGGTGTTATGCCTTGCCCGAGCATGACTTGTTGCCATGAGCCTTCATGGAATAGCTCATCCTGTTCTTTAAATACACTGGTGGTATTTTTATAGACCTGAATTTTGCGCGCGAGAGTTTCGGGAATGTCCATAGTGCGGCAATAATTCCAAAAGGGGCTATCGGTACGCTGGGTGACACAATAATGCAAGATAATAAAATCGCGGATGCGCTCGTATTCAAATTGCGATTGACGATTGTACTCATCAATTTCACTTTGATTAATCTCATCACCTGGAAACATTCTGATCAGCCGCACAATACCGGTTTGGATCAGATGCAAACTGGTGGATTCAAGCGGCTCCAGAAAACCACTTGATAGGCCAATTGCAATACAGTTTTTATTCCACTGTTTTAGCGCGCGCCCGGTTTTAAATTTAATCAGGCGCGGCTCTGCCCTTGGCGCGCCCTCAAGGTTTTCTAATAATAATTTTTTCGCGTCATCATCGCTGAGATAACGACTGCAATAAACCAAGCCGTTACCAACACGATGCTGTAATGGAATCCGCCACTGCCAACCACTCTGATGCGCGATGGAACGTGTATAAGGAACTGGCTCTCCGACTGATTCTGTTTGCACCGCAACCGCGCGGTCGCAGGGAAGCCAGTGCGACCAGTCTTCAAAACCAGTGTGCAATGTGTGCTCAATTAACAGCGCGCGAAATCCTGAGCAATCGATAAAAATATCGCCCGCTATTGTTTCGCCAGAAGTCAAGCTGACCGATTCAATAAAACCATTATCACTGCGGGTTTGCACTTGATCAATCATACCTTCAATGCGCACCACACCGCGTGCTTCGCTGTATTTACGCAAATAAGCCGCATAGAGCCCCGCATCAAAGTGATAGGCGTAATCCACTCCCGAATTGGAGTCGATAAAAAATTTATTGCTATAGGCCGCGCGAATATTGAGTGAGTAATCAAAGTAACTTTTGGCTACTCCTTTGCGTTTGGCTTTTAGCCAAAAGTGTTGGAAATTGGCCATCCAGGAATCTTTCCCCACCAACCCGAAGGGGTGCATATAGGAATCGCCCTGGGCACCCCAGTTTTCAAATTGAATACCCAATTTAAAGGTGCCTTGGGTATTGCGCATAAATTCTGCTTCATCGATACCCAATAGTGTATTAAATGATTTAACCGCAGGAATGGTCGCCTCGCCCACACCCACGGTGCCGATAGCATCGGACTCAATCAGAATGATTTTTTTGGTTGCGCCGAACGCATTGGAAAGTGCCGCGGCGGTCATCCAACCGGCGGAGCCACCGCCAACGATAATAATGGTTTCATTTTTTTTCATTGGGTAACCGTTGTCACTATAGATATCAATAATGCAGCAAAATTAACGATTCAAACGATTGAGCAATTGTGAGCGGAGTCGGCGCGCGGCCATTTCATCCAGTTCACCCAGCACGCCCAGTTTTTCCTGTGGGATGTGCGCAGTATTGTCGGGATTAGAATCAAAAATGTAATAGTCGAATAGATTTTTCCAATGCGCGCGCTCATCCTCTGGCAATGAACGAATGTTCATTAGGGCGTGAGTGAAAGCATCTTGCGGTGAACCTAAATAAGAAGGGAAAGCCGTCCACCAGTAATTCACCATTAAATTGAAAGGCATTAGACCTTCTACATGGTGCCACCACATACTCGGAATATAAATGGCATCGCCCGGTTCCAATTCTGCTATTTGTGCATGCGCTAATGCCTCGCGGTAGCGTGGGTATTTTTCAAAATCGGGATTATGTAAATCCACCATGCTGATGGCGGGACCAGCGGGATTAAAATCCAACGGGCCGATATACAGATTTTTTAATTGCGCGGGAGGAAACAAGACAAAGCGGCGGCGACCAATCACCACGCAGGCAATGTTGTCGGGAATATCGTGGTGGGCGGACACTATGGTTTTATTCCCCATCCACAAACTGACTCGCGGAGTAAAGGAGCCAAGATTTAAATCATTTTCCGCGCGAAATCCGGGCACGCAAAAATCCACTGGTGCGGAATCAACATAATAGGCACGCGCTGAACCGCTGGCCTGCAAATTGTTAATGTTGTCATACACACCGGTGAGCGATGAGCGGGCGCGCTCATAAGCAAAACCGGTAAATTCCTGATTATAAAAAATTGCGCCGGTGTTACTGCTATAGCCAATTGCGGTATTGACCGGTTCGCCATTGTAAAACTGACAAAGATAATCAAAACCTACGCGCGCCGACTGGTCGGCAGCGCGCACAATGGGCCAGGATTTAACCAACCCTTTTAACACCAGTGGCACCGGCGACGTTAACACCGCCGCAGGTATTGCATCGGGGGCGATACCTTCGAGCACTTTGATTGGTTGCATGCTCTCCAACATAGATGCCTTCTTTTAAAAAAATAATATTTAGCTGCGCAACAACAGGTTTTTCTTATGGATTAATTTTTTTATATTGGCCAATGACGCAATCGACATATAAATCAATTCCAAAAAATTCTGGTTGTGCAAGCGCGATAATTGTTCCGCATTCAATTCGCGCAACACTTTTTCATTGATAGTGTAAAAACCACCCGTTTCAATTTGCTGACCGTTATCCAGTGTTATTTTTAATACAAAGGGTTCCAGCAAATCCTCTGCCTGCAAAATATCGGTAAAACGTTTACACACAGTCACTCCGCTAATCAACTCCGCCAGTATGCTGTTGATATGATCCAGATAAGGGGAATTTCCGCCGTGCTCCAAAAACACCGGTTCGCCTTGTGTAGTGCTAACACGGGGATGATCCATATCCACATGAACTACTGGGTCGCGCTGACCGGTTGCAGAATTTTGAGTATAGCCAATAGCAAAGGGAATGCGCATGATCGATAGAGGAATATAGTTATCGTCCTTGCGCTGATCACTTAAAAATAAATTTTCATTGGGCGCAAAACCAAATAGCGCAATGGCTTCAAATTGATTTTCACTGTTGGTTTTACGGAAAAAAATAGGATAGCAGGACGCCGCCTGACGAAACTCCAACGGAATTATTGCGCTGTAGCCAATATTATCTCCGTGCTGAACTGAGCGCTCCTGAATAATTTTTAAATCTTTATGAGTGACATTATTGAGCAATTCATTCTTGGCCACACATGGCTCCCGGGATATCAAGGTTAATGAGCATTTTTTAAAAAAAGAAAAGCCGCCAAGAGCAGCGGCTTTTCCCTGTCTTATATAACCCTGAAGTTATTAGAAGTTGTAACGAACACCCAGGTTGTAACGCGCACCGTATTGGTAGGCGGATTTAAACTGGTTTTCATAACGGGCATAAACGCGCTGTGATGCATCGTTGACGTTGATACCTTCTACGACCACAGTCATACCGTCCACAAAAGGCAACTCGTAACTGACAGTCACGTCGATTTGACCGTACTCTTCAGTGTAGTAAGGCGCGTTGCCCTCTCCCACACCGTTCAAGTAAGTATCGCGCCAGTTGTAAGCGATACGCGCTTGCAGGCCGTCTTTATCATAGAACGCGATCAAGTTGGCTGAGTCACTCATGCCAGGCAATACAAACTGGAAGTCAGTTGATGCGTTATCCACTTCCAGGTCACCATCTACGATAGTGGCGTTAGCTTGCACACCAAAACCTGATTCGCCAAACATGTGCTGTACCGCAAATTCCCAACCGTAAAGCTGTGCTTGCTCTTGGTTAATCGGTTGCGACACATTAAACATGGCCAATGGGTCGTTGTTGTTTTGCACAACCGCATCAGTCGGAGCGAGACCGGTATTGGTGCGAATTTGGTTAAGGATATTTGTTGTATCGGTTGAATCGAGTCCAGCCGCCTTCAAATCAGCAATTGCTTGTGCAGTGCGCGGACCCTGTGCCGGATCGCGCAGGTTGCCCACTTGGCGCTCAACGATTTGATTAACAATAAAGTCATCCACTTGCTTAACAAAAAAACCGGCGGACACATAACTTGAATCGTCGTAATACCACTCGGCCGATAAGTCAAAGTTATTTGCCGAATACGGGGTCAAATCAGGGTTACCGGCAGTGCCCGTTCTTTCGCCCGGTTTCGGACGTGAAGTTACGTCGAAGGTACCAATCATAGAACCCAGTGATGGGCGGGTAATCGACTTACTGTAGCTAAGACGACCTTTAACATCATCAGTAATATCCAGACCTACATCCAAACTTGGCAACCAGATGTCGTAATCACCCTTCTCGGAAGTGTAGCTACTCGCTGCAGCGCGATTAAGGCTCCACTCGGTTGAGCTTACCCAAACCAATTCAGTGGGGTCTTTTTGGAAACTGTTAGCTTCAATATCTGTAGACTCATAGCGCAAACCAGTGGTGACTTGCATTGGCATGCCGGCCAAACTGCCTTCGTTATTAAACTCTACATAAGCACTAATAGTTTCTTCCGTTACTTTGTGATCGCTAACCGGATCGCCATTCAGATTTGGACGCATTACGCAGGGATTACATGCAGTAGGGCCTGAACCCCAAGCCCAATCTTGCGGCGTTTTCCACTTGCCGTTTTCCAATACACCCACGTTGGTTTCAAAATCCCATGAGTGGTAGAAAGGTACGTTGGAGCCACCGCCGGAGAATGAAGGCGTCAAACCATTGAGTTTTTCTTGTTTAAAGACTTCATCCGGAAACAAGTTAGCATTGCCACCGTACCAGCCAGCAGGCAATTGACCAGTACTGTATCCGCGCCAGCGGTTGGCAATTTCAGACTGACCGACACCAAAATCAATTGAGGTAATACCCGTGTCTTCGTTGGTATCAAAAGTACCTTTGATTTGATATTGGTTAACTTCTGATTTATTGATGTTGAGGTTGGCTTCACCAAACAGCGAATCATATGAAGCAGCGGTTGGGAACCCATTCTCTATACCGGGACCATTGTCTTTAAAGGTCACGTGCATGTAGGGAATGTCTTGGCCTGAGGTAGCATCGTAAGTTTTCTGATCAATAGATGCCGCCGCCAGAATCAGGAAGGCGTTGTGGCCGCGACCTGTGCCGCCATTCTCATTGGTAGAGTTGTGCGCATCAAACTCCAACGTCAAGTTGTCTGTCGCTTGCCACTCAGTGTTAAAACCGAAGGATTTATTTTCAGTTTCAGAGGTGTTTAAACGGATGTTAGAGGCAAAGTCATCACCCGCAGAGGTCAACTTGGTCACTGTGCCATTTTTATCGATAACAACATCGCGCGCATCGCTGCCGTCATCGTTGTACCAGATACCCACACCGGTGTTTAACGCCGTTAAATCAACTTTTGAATAGGTGTAGTCGAGGGTCGTTTTCAGTGTATCGGTAGGTGCGTATTGCAGTACCAATTGACCGTTGGTGCGCTCGCGATGGAAATCTTCGATGCCATAGCCAAAGTTTCTGGGGTAATAAACATTCCCGGATTTGTCTTCGCGGTTGTCTTGCACTGTGGCATTAGGGTTAAAGGCGATATTGTTCCGCCAGTTAGCGATATCGGCATTGACTGCGCGGTTGTCACGCTCTTGATAGGAGCCAGAAATCGCCACACCGAAGGTGTCATCGGCGAAAGTATTACTGAAAATACCAGACACTTCCGGAGTCAGGTCTTCGCCCACTTCATTGGTGGTATCCATTACAGCTTTGGCGCCGATGGAAGCTTTCAGGCCAGGATTGTCCAGTGGACGAGCAGTTTTGATGTTAACCAACGAGCCGATACCACCACTGGCACGGGTAGCACTGAAGGTTTTATATACTTCGACACCACTAACACTCTCTGCCGCAAGGTCAGAGAAGTCAAATGAGCGGCTATAACCATTAGTAGGCATCTGACGGTCGTTCAACGTCACCAGGTTGAAGTCGGGACCAAAACCACGCACGGTGATCTGACTGCCTTCATTGTTGTTACGGCTAATAGATACACCCGAAATACGCTGCAGGGATTCCGCCAGGTTGGTATCTGGGAATTTACCTATGTCTTCTGCAGAGATGGCATCAACTACACCCTTGGCCTCACGCTTTACGTCCATCGCGCGCTGCAAGCTGCCTTTAATACCGGTAACCAAAACCTCTTCTACATTATCGTTTTGCGCAAGTGCGATACCACTGGCGCCAAGCATGGCCGACGCTACTGCGGTTGCAATTAATTTTCTTTTAAAGCCTGTTGATTGAGTCATTGTTAGTGTCTTACTCATGGAGTTCTCCATTTATTTATTGGTATGGACTTATTTGTCTGCCTGCATTGTTATTGATGGCTCTCACAAATCACCCTCTGCAGGATCACGACCGCTTTTCTAGCCATTTGATAATCACAGGTGCCATCAGACGTGTCGTCCCACCTTCAAAATTACCCAAACCTGAGGCTTGTCACTTTTTATCACCCTGAGTGGGAATCAATAATATTCATATATTTCAAGAACTTAATAAAAAATTGCGCGCTACGCAGGGTGTGTAAGTTCTACTCAGTGAAAAAAGTGGCACCCATAAAAAACCCCTGACAAAGCGATTTTTGTCAGGGGTTAAGCGTCATATTTCGTTTATTGCAGCCCTTGTCGCGGGCTGTGTAGTGGCGTTTAGAGTTTGGTGATGCGGAACCAATTGATGTTCCAGCCACCCTGTTGCGCGAAGATGCCGAAGCTCACAGTCCCCACATTGAGGGTCACGGTTTGGTTCACCGTCACCCAATTTTGCCAACCGCCGGTTGCCGGAATAGTCACGTTACCCAGTTGAGTGGTGCCCGCATTCAGGTCGGATGACAGCAGTGAACCCGATGGGCTGGCAACGCGATATTCGATGCGATAGCTGCCGGTGGTCGGAATGGTGATATTGGCGTAGGCCATCCAATCGCCTGCGTCTATATAGGACACATTCTGACCGCCGCCGGTATCGGTGGTGGCTTCGGTTTGTACGCCGTTCATCGCGGTAAATGCCTCGG
>CAXAVL010000195.1:0-8773 GCA_963971905.1 uncultured Cellvibrio sp. | reverse complement strand
AATTCCGTCGCTACCAAGCCGTGTTTCGCCAGAGTCGCCTGAAATTGGGCGCAGTATTCGGGGCTTTTCGCCGCCTGCTCCAAGTCAAATACGCGCGCGTCCCAAGTGGGAATCTGCACGCCTTTAAAGCCCAAACTCGCCACCCATCCGGCAATAGCATCAAGGCTGTTAAAGGGAGCTTCATCTCCTAAAAATTGGGCGAGAAAAATAGCGGGACCTTTGAGGGTTTTCATAGCGTTTCTCCAAAGTGGTAGGTCAAACGGTAGCGGCTGGAAGTAGTTGTTATGTGAGCCAGCACTGTCGCACAGGACGACAGCGCTATCAAATATCGGATTTATTATTTCAGGCGCAAGACTTTATTCCATGTCGCCCAAGGGTGCGACACCAGAAACAGTTATTTACACTTCTTATAACCATAAGCCACGCAGGCCGTGGCTTATGGTTTGAGAATAGAACAATTTATTGCAAGGCAGCCAGTATCACAGGAAACGACACATCCGCCAGCGCACCAAAGGCGCGATGGGATTTCAGCGTGGAGCGGCTGGTCGCGGGGCTGGGTAAACCGCATAGGAACCGCGCCAATTGGCGCGGTTGGCGTAATACCGCATGACCTTCGCTGTTGAGATTGGCGATCAAGGTTTGCTGTGCCGTGGTAAGCAGTGCCGCTGCTGACAAGTTGACTTGTGCAGGTGAAGTATTGCGGCAGTGATTACAAATGCCACAAGGTTGCGCGCTCATCTCGCCAAAATATTGCATTAACTGTTGACTCAAGCAGGCGGGATTATTGGCAAACGCGAGTACGCTGTGAATGCGTTTGATATCGCGAGCTTCGCGCTCAGCAAATAGTTTATTTAAATGTTCGCACAGCGCAGCGAATTGTTCGGGCGACTTGATCGTTTGATTATTGTTGTAGCCTTGGCGCAAATTGGCGACGGTTAATTCGATCCAACCTTTTTCGGCGATGTAATCCAGCGCTTTGCTAATGCGTTCTTTGGGTTCATTTAATTGCAGCGGAATGGTGAGCATATCGAGCGATAACCATTTTCTACCCATGCGCCCAGCGGCAAATAACTGCTGCAAAAATCCGGCGCGATCCGCATCAAATTGAGACAAAATAAATTGTTTATCCTGAATAAAACTGACTTTGTATTCAGTGTAAAACGGACTTTGCGCACTGATCACATGTTGCAATTCAAGATAAGTCAGTGCAGTGTTTAGCACCAGCGGACGCAAATCAAACTGGTTAGATAATTCGTAAGTGGAAATATCAAACACCTCATCAAATGCGAGCAAGTGTTCGACTAATGCGCGCAGACTTTCAGCGGTGGGTGTATCACCGTAGGTGAAATTTTCCAGGACACGAATATCATCACCCACCGCCAACAGTTCACACAGCGACGGATTGCCATCGCGGCCGGCGCGGCCAATTTCCTGCACATAGTTTTCAATCGATTTTGGCAAATTAAAATGGTACACCGCGCGAATATTGCTTTTATCGATCCCCATGCCAAACGCGATGGTCGCGACCACGATTGGCACTGCACCACTCATAAACTGGTTTTGCACTTGCTCGCGCTCGTCGTCTTTTAAACCGGCGTGATAATGCGCAGCATTCAGGCCTGCTGCGTTAATTGCTGCAGCAACTTCCTCGGCGGTTTTTTGCAGAGTGACGTAAATAATGGTCGCGGCATCGCGCGGGTGTTTATGTAAACGGGCGAGCAATAAATCCATGCGCGATTCGGCCGTGCAAGGCGTAACGCGCAATTGCAGATTCGGGCGCGCGAAGCTGGTTTGAATATGGTGCTCAGGTTGTATCGCAAACTGTTTGCAAATATCAGCCGCGACACTCGGGGTTGCAGTAGCGGTTAAGGCAAGCACGCGACCGACGCGCAATTTTTTGGCGAGATCGGCGAGCAGTAAATAATCCGGGCGGAAATTGTGGCCCCACTCGGAAATACAGTGGGCCTCATCAATCACTAATAAACTAATATTTAAATGGCTGAGCCGCTGCACAAAACGCTCGTTCTTTAAACGCTCGGGCGACACGTATAACAACTTCAAACTGCCGTTTTGCAGCGCCGTATAAATTGCTTGGGTTTCATCTTTGCCGAGCGATGAATCCAGGCGCGCCGCGTTAATTCCCAACTTCTGCAATGAATCCACCTGATCTTTCATCAACGCAATCAGCGGCGATACCACCAGCGTTAAACCTTCAAGCAGTAATGCGGGCAATTGATAACACAAACTTTTGCCACCGCCGGTAGGAAACACGGCAAGCGCCGACTGGCCCTGTAAAAGCGCAGTGATTACCGCCTCCTGGCCCGCGCGAAATGCGGGTAATTTAAACGTATTATTTAACAGTGTTACAGGTGTAGTCATAATGGTTTCCGTTGTCTTTAATTTATCTTCCATGATGATTTGAGGGCTATACAATCCCTCTGGCTTTATTTAGAGGGATTGCAAGATCAAGCTTAGATGAAATTTAATAACTAACGCAACCGCTTCACCAATTCCACGCGGCGATTTTTTTGTTTGCCTGCATCGCTGGTGTTATTGGATGCTGGCGCGTAAGGGCCAACACCCTGTGCTTGCAAACGGTTGCTAGCGACCTGGTAATTTTTTACCAATGCAGCAACCACTGAATCAGCGCGCTGTTTGGATAAAGTTACATTAGCAGCGCCGTCGCCCGTGTCGTCGGTATGACCAACCACATAGAGCAACAAATCCGGATTGCGTTTTAATAATTCGGCGATGGCATCCAGCGTAGGTTTTGACTCGGTTTTTATCTCTGCCTTGCCGATATCAAAATAGATACCGTAAATCAGCGCTTTGCCTTCCGCATCGATTTGCTGTTTTAAACCATCGGCATTTACATTGACCAAACCGGTTTGCACCGCTTTCTCTTGCACTACAAGTTGCTGCACAGCGACCTGTGATTCATACGCGCCAATAAATAGGGCGATATAAACATTACCAGTGGGTAGAGTTTTTTTAGCTAACAGATAATAGGGTTTTCGATACCAATCATACACATCGCCGGATAAGGCCACTTGATCACCCAGGTCATTCACTTGCTTTTCAGTCCCACAAGCCTCCAGCTCACACTGGGAAATAAAATTAAAGCCAGCATTGGTTAATGCGGTTTTGTAGTTCTCATATACTTTTAAAGTTGAAACATTTTCAACTGTATAGGTGTGCTTGGTTAAATCGCCGGTTAGCTGCAGTGGTGCTTTTTCCGTTGCATTAGCTGCAAACGGAATTTTTACCGTCTCAGTATCTACTTTTTTATGACCGTAAATTTTTGCCCCAGGGTAGCGCGGTAGCATAGAGTTATCTTCTGCTTTCTCTTTTTCTGACAGCGGCTCAACATGCGCTACTGCTTGCCCCGCGTAAGCAGCATCCACTTTAATCAAACCCGTTTCAAGCGATTCAGTTTCGACAATCACCTGCTGCACATTGACTGTATCTTCATAGGCGCCCACAAACCAAGCCGCCACCACCTTCCCTTTAGGCGAGTCTTTTTCACCGACCCAATAATAAGGATTGCGGTAGTTGTTATACACACTTCCACTGATTGCCAGCTTTCCACCAAGAGCTTTGGCATCCCGCTCTGCCCCGCAGGCATCTAACGTACAAACAAAAATTTCCTTGAAGCCTAATTGCTTAGCTGCGGCCAAATAATTCTCATATACCTTCAATGATGAAACATTTCTTATCTCATAAGTGTGGCGATAAAGATCCCCTGTCAGCGCCAGTGGTGTGAATGTTTCGGGGTCAGACTCACCATTTACCACAGACACCGGCAAAGTGAATTTTTCATAATCGATCATTTGCCCATAATTAATACTGGCTTGAGGATACGCGGAAAATAGCGGGTGATCCTTGTCATAACCCGCATATAACGGCTGACTAAATAGGGCCAGAGAAAATGACAACAACGATAAGGTGCGAAGCAGCATAACAACTCCTTGATTCATTTGCAGTGAGGGACAAACGCGAGAAAGGCAACAGAAAGATTGCAAGACTAACCACAAAAGCTGAACAAACGATGAACTGGAATCACAAAAGCCGTTTTTTAAAGTGAACAAACGCCACCGAGAGATAAGTGGCGTTATTTAACAGCGCATATGACTTAGCACTGAACCACTTTGGTTTTAGCGACCAAGTCATGAATGCAGCGTTTTTCTTTAGTAAAGATAAAGAGAATGTTAATTAAATTAAATAGCTGGCCAACAAAGGGAACTTGCCCAGGTAAAAAATAGACTGCGTAGCGAACGAGTAAGTGCGACTGAAAAGCAGGAACGTTGCCGTTTAGATCAACAATTTTTATTTCCAGAACTTTTTTGCCCACAGTCTGACCATTAGTAACTAAAGAGCGATAGTTAATAATGAAGAATATAACAACGCCCAACACACCCATAGCCAAGGAATAAACAAATCCAGGCTGACGCCCATCCATTACACCATCAAAACCACCAGTCAAATACATCACAGGAAGCACAATAATCATCATGATTATCGAGTCAATCAACGATGCCCCCAAGCGCGCCCAGCGCGACGCCAACGGCTTTTCACTGTCATCTACTTGATCGACTAATTGTGATTGCGGGGTGCTGTAAACATTATTGTCAGTCATAAAAGCTCCTGTTTCTATTTTATTAATGCAATATGTGCTTTTAGTTAGCACTCAGAACTATAGCGAGAATCAGCAAGGTTGAGAAGGCACAGGAAATTTCAAACTGAATGGGTATTGCGATGGGCTTAGCAAACTCGCCATTAATGCAGGAGGACTTGTGCAGGATTTAGGTAAAACGCCTTCTTCCAACCCTGCGTTGTACCATCAATCCGCCAAAGGTAGGGAACCAAGGTCACAACCGAATAATGCAAATGCGGCTGTTTACCTTTGGCATTGCCGGTATCGCCAAGAGCCGCAATCGTTTTACCGTTCCACATCGGTTCACCGATAAAAACCGAATCGGAATTTAAGTGCGCGTAATAATGCACTCGCCATTTTGGTCCCAACACCGCCACCACTTTGCCACCGCGTGGCAATTCGCCTGCAAAAATCACCACACCATATGTGGTCGATAAAACGGGTGTATTCATCTTGCCAAAAATATCAATTCCCTTATGCACCCCGGACTTTCCCCAAGGCTCAAACCAAAATGACTTGGCATTCCAATCTTTTTCAGTAGCATTTTGTACTGGAATCTTTGGGAATTCAGGCAGGAATAAAATGATTACAAAAACACTAAGAAATATCCACCAACCTTTCCGCTTACCCAACAATTTCATTTATTTATTAATCCGTAGGTTGGTGCTGAGCGCAGCGATGCCCAACAGCGATTTCATTAACGCTTAGCGGGCATAGTTTCCCAAGGTTTGTACTTGGCAATATTTAACGTCAAACGTTCGGACCATTTCCCACAATGCTGACGTTCACACGCATGTTCAATGTCAAAACGCACACATTGTTTAATGTTTTTTACTATTACACCCACCTTAAGCAATTGTTTTTGTATGGTTTCGCGCAAGACTTCATCTTGCTTAAGCGCCAACATAGTTTCAATGTCTTCATCGGTATTAAAAACACAAGTGGTCACTAAACTTCCGGGGAAATTGGTGTAGTTCACACGATGTGTTAACCAAGAAAACCCTGCAATATTATGCAAAGAAGATTCGCAGGCAATAGTTAGCGCCTTACATATATTGTCATCAAGCTTTTGGTTGGTTTTGCTTATTTTCATCGGATTCTATTATTTGAATTGCTTAATAAAAAAGCCGATTCTCGCGAATCGGCTTTTTTGTTTTTAACCTTACTTACTCATTAAAAAACTTCTTAACCCCATCAAACCAACTCGACTGCTTGGGGGAATATTTTCCACCTTTCATAGTCGCTTGGAATTCTTTGAGCAAGTCTTTTTGTTTGCTGGTTAAACCCACTGGGGTTTCAACTACTACACGGCAGAGCAAATCACCGACACCACCGCCGCGCACGGGTGTTACACCTTTACCGCGCAATTTAAATAGTTTGCCGGTTTGGGTTTCTGCCGGGACTTTTAGTTTTACGCGACCATCAAGCGTGGGAACTTCAAGTTCGCCACCGAGTGCTGCATCGACAAAATCAATCGGTACTTCGCAATATAAATCGGCGCCGTCACGCTTGAAAATATTGTGTTCGCGCACGTGAACTTGTACATACAAATCACCGCTTGGGCCACCGTCTGCACCTGCTTCACCTTCGCCGGATAAACGAATACGGTCGCCAGTATCCACACCTGCTGGCACTTTAACGGAAAGCGTTTTGGTTTCTTCTACGCGACCTTGACCGTGACACGATTTACACGGATCAGAAATAATAGTGCCGCGCCCGCGACAGGTTGGGCAGGTTTGTTGTACCGAGAAAAAGCCCTGCTGCATACGCACTTGGCCGTGACCGCCGCAAGTGGTACAGGTTACGGGTTTACTGCCCGGTTTTGCACCGGAACCATCACAAGGTTTACAACTAACCAGGGTGGGAATTTTAATTTGTACGCTGGTGCCTTTAACGGCTTCTTCCAAACTCAGCTCAAGGTTGTAGCGCAGATCGGAACCGCGCGCTGGGCCTCCGCGACCACCACGTCCGCCACCGCCAAAAATATCGCCGAACACATCGCCAAAAATATCGCTGAAATTATTAAAGCCAGCGCCGCCGCCCATGCCCGCTTGACCATCTACACCCGCGTGACCGTGACGATCATAAGCAGCGCGTTTATTGTCGTCGGACAATACTTCGTAGGCTTCGTTAGCTTCTTTGAATTTTTCTTCCGCAGAAGGATCATCTGGATTTCTGTCCGGATGGAATTTCATCGCCACACGGCGGTAAGCTTTTTTCAATTCTGCTGCGTCTACATCTTTTTTGACGCCGAGGACTTCGTAGTAATCGCGTTTAGCCATGGTTACACCGATAGTAGAAATGTGTTTTACATTTCAAATAAAATTTCATCGTAGCCCGTATGGAACCTAGCGGAATACGGGGTTGATCATTTAAAACATGCCCCGCAGTTCGTTAAATTCCATACGGGCTACATTTGCCAGATTCTTACAAGACAAATGCGGGCAAGCCCGCATTTGCTGTTGGATTCCAAGAACGAATCCTGAATATTGATGGGTATCGCTTGCGCTCCACCCATCCTACAACTTACTTGTCTTCTTTCACTTCTTCAAATTCAGCATCTACTACGCCGTCATCTGCTGCTTTGCTGTTGCCGCCCGCTTGTTGTGCGCCAGCACCAGCACCAGCACCGGCTGCTTGTTGTTCGGCATAGAGTTTTTGCGCCAGTGAACCAGACGCTTCAGTTAACTTGGTAGTAGCTGCTTCGATTTTTGCCAAGTCTTCTGATTTAGCGGCTTCGCGACCTTCAGTCAGCGCTGCTTCAATTGCAGATTACTCATCGGCAGTGGCTTTATCGCCCGCATCTTTCAAGGTTTTTTCAGTTGCGTGAATCAAACCTTCCAAGGTGTTGCGCGCGGTGACAACCTCAGCAAACTTGCGGTCAGCATCGGCGTTAGCTTCTGCATCTTTAATCATTTGCTGAATTTCGTCGTCGCTCAAACCTGAAGACGCTTTAATTACGATTGACTGCTCTTTGCCAGTTGCTTTGTCTTTTGCACTTACGTTCAAAATACCGTTGGCGTCGATGTCAAAGGTTACTTCGATTTGCGGCATACCGCGTTGCGCCGGTGGAATATCGCTCAGGTCGAAACGGCCGAGTGATTTGTTTTGCGACGCTTGTTTACGCTCACCTTGCACTACGTGAATGGTTACCGCTGTTTGGTTGTCATCTGCAGTCGAGAAAATTTGCGATTTCTTGGTAGGAATCGTGGTGTTTTTGTCGATCAACGGAGTTGCAACGCCACCCATAGTTTCAATACCAAGCGTCAATGGAGTTACATCCAACAACAATACGTTGGTGGTATCACCCGACAATACTGAACCTTGAATTGCCGCACCGATTGCCACAGCTTCATCAGGGTTTACATCTTTACGCGCTTCTTTACCGAAGAAATCCGCAACAGCTTTTTGCACCATTGGCATACGGGTTTGACCGCCGACCAAAATGACGTCGTCGATTTCGCTGAGGGATTTGCCTGAATCTTTAATCGCTTGTTTTACTGGCTCCATTGAGCGAGTCACTAAATCTTCAACCAAAGATTCCAACTTCGCGCGAGTCAGTTTTACTACCAAGTGTTTTGGACCGGTTGCATCAGCAGTGATGTACGGCAGGTTCACTTCGGTTTGTTGGCTAGACGACAATTCGATCTTGGCTTTTTCAGCTGCTTCTTTCAAACGTTGCAACGCCAAAGGATCGTTGTGCAGATCGATGCCGGTGTCTTTCTTGAAGGTATCAGCCAGGAATTCGATCAAGCGCATATCGAAATCTTCACCACCGAGGAAAGTGTCGCCGTTGGTTGAAAGCACTTCGAATTGATGCTCACCATCAACGTCCGCAATTTCGATAATTGAAATATCGAAAGTACCACCACCCAAGTCGTAAACCGCGATAGTGCGATCGCCTACACCTTTATCCAAACCGTATGCCAGTGCTGCAGCGGTTGGTTCGTTGATGATGCGTTTTACATCCAAGCCCGCGATGCGACCGGCATCTTTGGTTGCTTGACGCTGTGAATCGTTGAAGTAAGCCGGAACGGTAATTACCGCTTCGGTAACTGTTTCGCCGAGATAATCTTCAGCGGTTTTTTTCATTTTCTTGAGCACTTCAGCAGAAATCTG
>CAXAVL010000194.1:0-8803 GCA_963971905.1 uncultured Cellvibrio sp. | reverse complement strand
CTAGTCCAACGTTTAATATCACCGTTAACACCTCAGGCTCAGGTACTGCCTCCTGCTCCCCTAACCCGGTAAATGGGGGTAGCAATAGCACCTGTACCGCGAGTGCTAACACGGGTTACAGCTTTACCGGTTGGAGTGGTGACTGCAGCGGCGGCAGCTGTGTATTGACCAGTGTTGCATCCGCTAAAACCGTAACCGCTAATTTCAGCCTGAACAGCTACAGCATTAGCGGCAGCGCCTCACCCTCAGCAGGGGGTAGTGTCAGTTGCGATGGCAGTGTCAGCCACGGCAGCAATGGCAGCTGTAGCGCCACGGCCAATACTGGCTACAGCTTTAGCGGATGGACCGGTTGCCCCAGTGCTAACGGCACGAGTTGTAGCTTCAGTAATGTCACCGCCAATCAAAGTGTGACGGCGAATTTCACCATCAACAGCTACAGCCTCACTGCTGTCGCCAACCCAATTGATGCGGGTTCTGTCAGCTGTACCACCCCGGTCAATCACGGCAATAGCGCAAGTTGTACGGCCAACCCTGCCGCGGGTTATCGTTTGAAAGAGTGGACTGGTGCTTGTACTGGGAGCAGCTGTGCTATTGCCAGCGTGACGGCGAATTCATCGGTGACTGCCACTTTTGAGTTGCTGCCCACCTATAGCGTCAGCACTAGCGTATCGCCAGCTGGTGCCGGTTTTGTCACCTGCTCCAAGGACGTAATGGAAGGCGGCACAGCGACCTGCACGGCCAAGGCAAATGACGGCTATCGTTTTGCATCCTGGGGTGGAGATTGTGCAGCCGCTACCACCAGCACCTGCACAATGCAAAACCTAACTAGCAACAAAACGGTCAGTGCAGCGTTTGATGTGGCATCTACCTTTACGATTACCGCATCCATGCAATCTATATTGGGCAACTCCACCAGCCTTCCGATTTTGGTCAATGGCGTGTCGATTGCCAGTCACCTTAGATGTTCCGCTAACCCGGTATCACTAGGGAAGACGGTAAGCTGTAGGTTTGAGGCAGATATACTCTCAAGGGATGTTACCTTCAAAGGCTGGGGTGGGGAGTGCACCAAGGTAGAGGGTCAGACTTGTATCATTGAAAATATGTCTACCGACAAACATCTCACCGTTAACACGGGTATTCTGTACAACAGCAGAATTGTGATTACGCCGGCAGGTGCGGGTAGTGTTTGGTGCGATAAAGATCTGCTCGGGATCTTCATCGGAATCGACCAAAGCTATGTGCCACTCGTACAAGAACACTGCAAAGTCGTGCCCAATGTGGGCTACGAATTGGAGTCCATCACCGATCCAGCGCGCTGTGCCGGCGCGAGTTGCCCGGTGGCTAATGCCAATTTCAAACAAAAGAGCAATACGCCAGTTGTGACTTGTGAGAGTTGTAATGCCAGTACCACTGTGACTAACACCACAACCACCGACACAGCGAGTAAAACCAGCGCGCCTGATAATCAAGGCAACAGCACCCAGACCAATGTGGCCACCACCACCAACACACAGTCCGGAGTTACGACTACCAGCGTGACAGTAGGTGCGCAAACCTCGGACGGCACACTTCAGCCTGGCGGTTCAGTATCAACCAATGACCTTAAGGCGCTAGTCACTGTAGGTGAAGGCTCTACAACCCTGTTAACCAGCAACCCGGTTACCGGTAATTCCTCAAGAGTTGTAATAACCACCTCAGGAACCACTATCTCGGCTTCTACTCCAAATAGCGCTGATTTCAACCTGGGTACTATTCCAGGGCCGAATTTGTCGATCAATCAAACGACCCAAGGCACCGTGATACAAGTGGCGGACAGCCCGACAGGAACTACGCTTGGCACCACCACTATTTTGGGAAATACCTCCACCACGTCGACTGCGGACGGCTCTACCTTGGTAAGTACAGCAGCGAGTGGCAACTCAGGTGTGACTAGCAGTTTCTACGGCGCGGGAACGGTACTTAGCAGTGGTTTGATGGGCGGCGCTTCCTACACCGCTACCCAATGCACGTCTATAGTTTGTTCGGGCGGCTCAACAGCTGGGCTTGGAATAAGTGGGCTTAGTGGAGCCGGAGCTGGCGGAACAGGTGGTTTTAGCATCGGTCTCGGTCAGGGAACCGGTGGGTTTAGTGGCGGAACTACCAGTGTTACCCTCGGTTCAGGGCAGACTGTCACGGGAACAGGAACCCTCAGCGGGACGGGATCTTCGGTAAACCTGAAGCTTTCAGGCACCTGGAATCCCGGCAATAAACCGGGAATGCGCAAAACCTCAGCGGCAGAAGATGAGCGCAAAGTGTTTGTGGATATTACCGGCGATGCGCTGCAATCGGTGCAAATCTTTACTCAGGCATCCGGTGTTGTAGAAGTCTTCAAACCCGAAGCCAATGGCCCTGCGTTGACCAAGATGATGGTGAATGGCAGTTCATTGGATATGACTCTCACCTTTCCGGCAGCTAAGTAACAGGAGCAGATTATGAAAAAATTAATGGTTAAGTCATTACTCCTGTTATCGGTAGTTGGCTTGGTGGCCTGCGGCGGCAGCGATAAAAAGAAGAGCAACAGTTCCAGCAGCGCTCCAGCCAGTAGTGCTGCTGCGAGCAGCTCTTCAGTGAGCAATGTTATGGAAGCGGGTAAGGAATATCCCTATAGCGCCAATACGAAAATTACCAACACCGGAAAAACGGATCTGGTCGTCACCAAAAAATATTATTGGGACAGCCAAAAAACCGTGGTGGTGTTACAGGAGGGTAGTGCGACTATTGATTAATCGCTCGCAGTCGCGTCTGTAAAAAGCCCTGGTGTAAACACCGGGGCTTTTTTATGGCGTAAAATTCTTGCGCGAATTTTGCGGGATTCCCTAAACTCCAGTGCTGATATTGTTGGTGAAGCGAAAAGCCTTATGAGTGATATTGAAAATGCGTTTGGCGCGTTAAAAAAAGCTATAGATTCCTACAATCCCTTGGCGGTAGGAACCTGGGAACTTTTCAGATCGATTTGTAAGTATCGCAGGCTTAAAAAACATGAGGTGTTGTATTCGCTGGGTGAAATTCCAGCGTCATTCGCATTTGTATACACAGGTTTGTTCAGAACCTTTATCACCGATGATAAAGGTAATGAGTACAACAAAAATTTCTTCTATGAAGGCACTTTTCCCGGTTCCATGGCGGCGCTATTGCGCAACGAACCTTCGCAGTTTGCGATAGTCGCGCTAGAACCTGCGCAGATTATTGAAATAGACTTTCCTGCTTATCGCACTCTGCTACTTGAGCGGGACGACTTAAAATTATTCCAAATTCATTATCTGGAAAAAAATTGGCTGCTCGCCAAAGATGCACGCGAAATCGCTATAGTGCAGGAGGATGCCACCCAGCGCTATTTGCGTTTTATTCAGGACTATCCCTTTTTGGTAGAACGTCTGCCGCAGCACCACATCGCCTCTCACTTGGGCATTACGCCCACCCAACTCAGCCGTATCCGCAAAAAACTTTAATATATCAACCTATGTAAATGAATCAAGTCCATCGACTCTCTATGCTGGTTATCTAAATTACAGCAGGAGTTAATCGATGAATTTGATAAAAGCATTGCACTGGCGTTATGCGGTGCGTGAATTCTCTAGCGATAGCATCGCCCCGGAACAATTGCAAAAATTGTTAGAAGCAACACGGTTGAGTGCGTCTTCTTATGGCTTGCAGCCTTACCATTTACTGGTGATTGAATCGCCCAAGGTTCGCCAGCAACTAGTTGAATTTTCCCTCGGGCAAGACAAAGTCGCAAATTGCTCACACCTAATTATTTTTGCGGCGCATACCAATGTTGGCGATGCTACTGTAGATCGCTACATCCAACAATTTTCGGCAGTGCGTAATGTTCCAGTAGCACAGTTGCAAAACATGGCGGAGCACTACAAGGCGGCCATGGCACAAATGAATACCGCACAGCGACAGGAGTGGGCACATCAACAGGCCTATATCGCACTGGGCAATTTTCTTACCAGTGCAGCGCTGATGGAAATTGATACCTGCCCAATGACCGGTATTGAAGCTGAAGGTTACGATTGGGTACTAGGCCTGCGTGAAAAAAATCTTACCACTACCGCTGTTTGCCCGATTGGTATTCGCCATCCGATAGATAGCAGTGCCCAGCAGAAAAAAGTACGTTTTGATCTGCAGGATATGGTCACGTTGTTATGAATTATTTTTCATTCTTAGCATTATGTGCGGGTGCGGCTATCGCCATTCAAGCAGGCATGAATGCGAAATTGGGAGTGCTATTAAAAAATCCGCTGTTATCGGCTGCGGTGGCATTTGTGGTTGCTTGCGTTTGTGTGCTGACGGTTGTGTTTATCACCGCGCGCGAGTTACCTCCACTTATCAATCTAAAATCCGTGCCGATACATCTGTGGTTTTCCGGCGCGATAAGTGCGTTTGGTGTTGCGTCATTTTATTTTTTGATTCCGCGCATGGGCGTTGGCTCCATGATGTCTTATGCCCTTACCGGACAATTAATGATTGCGATTCTAGCCAGTCATTATGGTTGGTTTGATCTGCCGGTGAAATCCATCAACTTCAATAAATGCTTAGGTGTCTTTGCGATGATTATGGGCATTGTGTTGATTAATAAGGATTGAATAGTCAGATGAACACAGAAGAACTAAAGCGCTTAAATATCGAAAACCTGACATCGCTGTGGCGAATGATGGGAATCAACAAAAATTCAGAGTGGAATAAAAATAGTTTAATCGTATCTGCCAGTTGGCCGAATCGCTATTGGTTTGATTGGGATGCAAACATCCAGCAGATTAATTCTGTTGTGCCGGAGTTGCATCAATTGCCGGCGGCAGCGGTAGTGCCTGTTTGGTTAGGGGCAGGGCAAGTAGCTAATCAATTGGAAATATTTTTAAAAGACGAATGTTTTCAGGTGTTATTTTCACAGCAAGCGATGTATCTGGACTTAGAGGCCTATTCGGTTCCTGAGTTGCCAGAGCCGGATATACAAGCTGTACAAACTTCTACTGATCTTGAAACTTGGATAACAATCGCTAGCGCAGCTTTTGGATCTGCGATTGACCTAGCGGCGATAAACGCCATTGTAGATTTGTATGAAGTCAAACTTTTGCTATTGAAAGATGCAGGCCAAGCCGTGGGAACGGCATTGGTTTATCAAACCGGAGATATTATTGGAGTTCATTTGGTGGGTGTGTCTGAGCCCTACCGCGGGCGAGGTTTTGCACGAATAATTATGCAGCAAGTAATTAAACTCAGTATTGCAATGGGCGGAAAATATTTAACCTTGCAAGCTTCCGCTGCCGGTGAACCACTTTACCTGCAGTTGGGATTTGTCCCGCAATTCGAGATTCGAAATTACAAGCGCAATCTTTGAGTGACGATGTGGAAATGTTTGGCAAATCAAAACCAATAAAAAACCCGGTGTTCGTGCACCGGGTTTTGTTATTCGTGCAAGTTGGGCAGTCATGCCCAACAGAGTGTCCTATTTTATTTCTTCTGCAGATTGAGCAATTACACGAACACCATCTTTGCGCGCCGGTGCCATTTTCGCAATTTCACATTCAATCCAGTTTTTAACTTCTTCGGTTAATTCTTTGCGGTCTTTACCTTCGGTGTTAAAAGGTTCGCTAATCACTACGCGAATGGTGCCGGGGTATTTGAGAAATTGTCTGTGCGGCCAGCACTCACCGGCGTTGTGGGCGACGGCGATAACCGGAACACCGGCGCTGATGGCGATGTCGGCACCGCTGCGGGCATAGTTGCCAACTTGGCCAACCGGTGTGCGGGTGCCTTCGGGAAATATCATTAAATTATTGCCCTGCTGCAAACGGCGCAGGCCAATTTTTTTAATTTCTTTTAACGCTTGCATAGGGCTGCTGCGATCTATTGCGATTGGGCGCAAACTTGCCAAACCCCAACCGAAAAATGGGATGCGAAATAATTCTTTTTTAAGGATGGTGCTGACCGGGCCAAAATAATATTGCAGGAACATGGTTTCCCAAGTGCTTTGGTGTTTGGCCATAATCACACAGGGAAATTTGTCTGCGTGTTTGTTGCCCGTAATTTCAAAACGTATACCGCAACATAACCAAAGCCAGAACATCACAAAACGGTTCCAGCAAGTCACTACACGCCAGCGCCAGCTGTAGGGAAAAATAGGCCAGATAATCACGGCAACCAAACCGGCGATGGCGCTGGTAATGTTGTAACCAATACTGAAAACAAGACTGCGAAGTTTGAGCACGTTAATTCCTGTTAGCTGGAGTTATCAGTGAGTGGTGGCGAGAATAAAATCGGCGGCGGCAGCAAGGTTATCAAATACCTGTACTTGATCGGCATCGATAATGGGTGGGGTGGTTTGAAAACTGGGAACTGTTAATTGCGCCAGGGTGCGCACGCCATTGCCAGTTTTTACCAGCAAAGGTTTACAGCCTTTTTGTACGGCAGCTTGCAAATCACGCAGGCTATCGCCAATAAAATAACAGCTTTCTACTGAGGTATTAAACTCGGCTTCAATAGCATCCAGCAACCCGGGTTTGGGTTTGCGGCATTTGCAATTGTCGTCGGGGTGATGTGGGCAGTAAAAAATACCGCCGAGCTCACCGCCGCTTTCTTCCACACGCCGGGTAATTTTTTCGTGCATGGCTTCCAGGTCTTCCAACTCAAATTTGCCTTTGGCTAGCCCCGCTTGGTTAGTGGCGATCACGACTGTAAAGCCCGCTTTGTTCAAGCGCACAATCGCATCGATGCTACCGGCAATCGGAATGCATTCGTCGGCGCTTTTTACATAGTCATCGCGGTCGTGATTAATCACACCATCGCGGTCAAGAATAATTAGTTTCATTTTGCTCTCAAGGGAGATTTACCCCCTCCCAGCCTCCCCCTTACCAGGGGGAGGAGCCGATCCCTCTCCGTTTTCATGGCGAAGTGCCTCAAGCTCCCTCCCTTTATTAAGGGGAGGGTTGGGGCGCCCGGCTAGGGGTGGGGGTTGGATTTAATTTTTCGCTGGCACCAGATAAGAAATATCTGCTACTTCCAAAAACAACCCGCGCAGTTGTTGCAATAACGCCAAGCGATTTTGTTGCAGTGCCGGGTCTTCACACATCACCATCACACCGTCAAAAAACGCATCGACCGGTTGTTGTAAATCGGCGAGTGCAGCAAGTGCTTTGGTGTATTCGCGTGCGGCAAACAGCGGTGCGACTACAGCTGCTTTTGCACTCACCGCAGCTGCCAAGGCTTTTTCTGCATCTTCTTGCAACAATGCAGTATTTACCTCGGTGCTCGGCGCGGCGTTTTGTTTAGCGAGAATATTGGATACACGTTTATTCGCCGCAGCCAATGCCTGTGCTTGCGGCAACTTGCTAAACTCGTTTACCGCAAGTACACGCTGATTGATATCCAAAGGTTGTGACAATTGTTTTGCCGTTACCGATTGGAAAACTTCAGCGGGAATATTTGCATCTTCAAAAAATGCGCGGAAACGTTCAAGCATATAAGCCAAAACTTGCTCGACCAATTCATCGCCTACACTGAGATTGGTGTGTTGGCTTTTCGCGAAAGTTAATAAGTCGCGCAAATCGAGGGCGAGATTTTTTTCTACCAACAGACGCAGAACCGCGATGCTGGCGCGGCGCAAAGCAAACGGATCTTTTGAGCCAGTTGGCTGTTGGCCGATGCCAAAAATACCGGTGATGGTATCGAGGCGGTCAGCGAGCGCGATAATGGTACCGGTCATAGTTGCAGGCAACTGGTCACCGGCAAAACGCGGCATATATTGCTCGTTCATCGCCCCCGCCACTTCGGCATTTTCGCCATCGTTAACTGCGTAGTAGTAACCGGCGATACCTTGCATATCGTCAAACTCGCCCACCATATTGGTGACCAAATCAGACTTACACAATTGCGCGGCGCGTTCAGCGGATGCAGCGTCGGCATTTAATTTGCCAGCAATCAGCTTTGCTAAACCGGCAACACGTTCGGTTTTATCAAAAATGGTACCGAGCTGTGCTTGGAATACGATGGTTTTTAACCGCTCGCGCAAGGATGCAAGTGTGGTTTTTCTATCAGTTTCAAAAAAGAACGCGGCGTCCGACAAACGTGGGCGAATTACGCGCTCGTTGCCGTCGATGATTTGCGCTGAATCTTTACTTTGAATATTCGCCACAGTGATAAAGTTGTTTTTCAACTTGCCGTTGGCATCCACCACATGGAAATATTTTTGGTGTTCTTTCATCGACGCAATCAGCGCCTCAGAAGGAACAGCGAGGAAACGCTCTTCAAATTTTCCAGTCAGCGCCACTGGCCATTCAACCAGCGCGGTAACTTCGTCGAGTAAGTCGGCATCAATCACTGCCACACCGCCCACTTTTTTCGCTTCGGCTTCTACCTGCGTTTTAATAGTTGCGCTGCGCTCTGCGAAATCGGCCACCACATAACCGGTGTCTTTTAGTACGCTGGCGTAGTCGCTCGCGTTGTCGAGGTCAATCGCGTTGTTGTAGTGAAAACGATGACCACGAGTGGTGCGGCCAGCGCTTAAACCTAAAATATTTGCATCTATTACATCGCTGCCAAACAGCATCACTAACCAATGCACTGGGCGCACAAATTCTTCGCGTTTTGCGCCCCACTTCATGCGCTTGGCAATCGGCAACTTAGCGAGTGCGTCAGTCACTATTGCTTCCAACAAAGCGACCGTTTTTTTGCCTTCGCTGGTAATACGCGCGACTAGCTTGTCGGCTTTGCCATCGTTTTCAGCTTTTAGTTCACTCGCGGCGATGCCATTTTTTTCGGCGAA
>CAXAVL010000193.1:0-8858 GCA_963971905.1 uncultured Cellvibrio sp. | reverse complement strand
CCATATCGCCATACAGCGTGGAGTAACCCACCGCCATTTCGCTTTTATTGCCGGTAGTCAGCACCAGATAACCTTTTTTGTTGGAGATCGCCATTAGCAGTACGCCACGGCAGCGGGCCTGCAGGTTTTCCTCGGTAGTATCGCGTTTGGTGCCTGCGAACTCATCGCTGAGCGCAGCCATAAAGGCTTCATACATGGGCTCGATACTAATCGAGCTGTAGCGCACACCGAGGCGCGCAGCTTCATCGGCGGCATCATTTTTACTGAGATCAGAGGTATAGCGAAACGGCATCATCACCGCCTCAACGCGGTCGGCACCTAATGCATCCACTGCAATCGCCAAGGTCAACGCCGAATCTATGCCGCCCGACAAGCCCAGTACCACGCCTTTGAAACGGTTTTTGTTGACGTAATCGCGCATACCAACCACCAGCGCTTGGTAAACCGCGGCGGTGTTGTCGAGCAGCGCAGCAAGCGGCTGAGGTGGAATACTGACTTGCTGCTGATCCCACGCCACAACCACAGGAAACTGGCCTTCAGCAAAAGAGGGGGCGCGAAATTGGGTGATGCCCTGGCTATCGATAACTACCGAGCCACCATCAAACACCAGCTCATCCTGACCGCCAACCAGATTGGTATACACCACGGGCATCTGCCCTTCTCGGGCGCGCTGGGCAATTGTCGACTCACGGGCTTGCTGCTTACCCTGATGGTAAGGGGAGGCATTGAGATTGAGCATCAGCTTAGCGCCAGCAGCGCTGGCCTGCGCCATAGGCTGGGCGAACCAGATATCCTCACAGACACTTAACGCTGTCGGCACACCTTTGAGATTAAATACACAGGCTTGATCGCCCGCAGCAAAATAGCGCTTTTCATCAAACACCTGATAATTCGGCAAACACTGCTTGGCGTATTCGGCAATTAATTTTCCATCCGCGATAACCCCTGCCATGTTGTACAGCAGCCCGTTTTTTAACCGGGGATAGCCGATCACCAGTGCCACCGGCAGCTTTGCTTCACTCAATTCCTGCAGCGCTCGCTCGATGCGCAGAGTCAAACTTGGGCGCAGCAACAAATCCTCCGGCGGATAGCCAGTTAAGGTCAACTCAGGGAACACAATGGCATCTACAGCGCCATCGGCCAGCGCCTCACGAGCCACACTGAGCACCTTGGCGGTATTGCCGGGAATATCCCCTACAAGGGTATTAATTTGAGCGAGAATAAACTGTAACTGCGACATAGAGCTCATGCGATAGTAAAGTGGGAACAGCATTGCTGAAAATTAAGCTTGGAATCACTCGCTGGAAAGCAGCATAAGCACTGGGAAACTGGCAAACTTGCCAACACAATTGACCTATGTAACCAGGCACCTAACAAGAATTATAGGCTTCAGGCGACTCAAACACTGGCGCGCATTGTCCGCGATCCAGCCTTTTAAAGCCAAGTAGAATTTATCCGTCTCTCCCAAAAGGATACAGAAAAGCACCATGACCTCTAATATGCTTAGCCATCCACACAGCTACAATCCCTACGATTTGCTGCGAGTTTACACCTACTACCGAACGCTCCTCGGCAGTGTATTGCTACTGATGTTCCAAATCGAGTTTGCGCCAAAAGTATTAGGCAACGATAATCCCGATCTGTTTTTTTACACCTCAGCCGCCTACACCGCCATCAACTTTATAACCCTGGTTGTAATGTGGCGATTAAAATATTCACCCTCCCAACGCAAGCTGTTTAGCTCGCTCTTGGTTGATGTGATTGCAATCGGCTTACTGATGCACTCCAGTGGAGGCGCCGTCAGCGGTTTGGGTTATTTGTTACTTGTAGCCATTGCCGCTGGTGGCATTATGCTGCGCGAGCGAATTTCATTTTTTCTTGCCGCCATCACAACCATTGTGGTCATCGGCGAAGGAGCCTTTCGTTTTTTGATATTGGTGCAGGACAATAAATCCCTATTCGCCTCAGGAACGCTCAGCGCGCTCGCTTTTCTTACCGCAATACTTTTTCAATATCTCACCAAAAAAATTCGCATCTCATACGCAGAAGCCGAAGCCCAAGCGGCCCAAGCGGCACACCTGCAAAAACTAGCACAAATTATTGTGGAGCGGATGCGCACCGGAATTTTGGTATTAAATAAAAATCTTGAAATAGATTTATGCAACCAAGCCGCCTTAAAATTACTCGGCTCATCTCAGGACACCTCTGCAAATTTACGCCTGGATCATTTTCCTGAGCTGTATAAAAAGCATCAATCTTGGCAGCGCAATGCTAACGACCACTCTCCCTATTTAAAAATCGACGGTGACACTATCACCGAAGCCAAAGCTAACTTCGCCTATCTAGAGCCAGGCACCTCTGCCGACGTATTAATTTTTCTTGAAGATGTGCGCTCCCTCAATCAACAAGCACAACAATTGAAACTGGCATCGCTAGGGCGGCTAACCGCCAGTATTGCCCATGAAATTCGCAACCCCCTCGGGGCCATCAGCCATGCAAGTCAACTGTTAGGTGAATCCGACACTTTGCCCGCAAGCGAGCATCGCCTGCTGGATATCATTAATAATCACAGTAAGCGCGTTAATCAGATTATCGAAAATATTTTACAGCTGTCGCGCCGCCGTGGAGCCAAGCCCACCCAGATTAACTTGCAACAGTGGGTTTATAGATTTGCCGCTGACTACAAATCCAGCAACAGCGATGGTTCGCAATTTAATATTCTTATAAAAGAAAAAAACATCGGCGATTCACACAGCGACTTTGACTATGATGACACCAACATAATCACTAATCTGTGCGCCAAATTTGACACCAGTCAATTACAGCAAGTTCTCACCAATCTTTTTGACAATGGTATACGCTATGGTTTAGCGCAAACAGGCCGCGCTGATTTACGCATAGAAATTGGTTTGGATATCAATCAACAACAACCCTATATTCGGGTGATAGACTTTGGAACAGGCATCAGCGAAGAAAATCGCAAACATTTATTTGAACCTTTTTTCACCACAGAAAACACCGGTTCAGGATTGGGCCTGTATATCTGCAAAGAATTGTGCGAGGCCAATCAGGCAATTATTTCCTACAAGCGCACCGATAAAGGCGAAAGCTGCTTTCATTTACAGTTGGCGCATCCGGATAAAAATTCTTAATAAAAAAGCTCATGGGATTCAAAAACAGTTATGACTCAAAAACGCGCATTAATTATCGATGATGAACCAGACATTCGCGAGCTTCTGGAAATCACTCTAGGGCGAATGCAAATTCACACTGACAGCGCCGACTCTGTTGCCAGCGCAAAACAATTGCTACTACAGAACCACTATGATCTGTGTTTGACCGACATGCGTTTACCCGATGGCAAAGGATTGGAATTGGTGGAATTAATTCAACAGCAGTATCCTCAGCTCCCGGTAGCGGTTATTACCGCACATGGCAGCATCGATACCGCAATTGAATCCATGAAAGCCGGAGCATTTGATTTCATCTCCAAACCCGTAGATTTAACCACGTTACGCAAACTGGTCAGCACCGCAATTGAATCCAGTGAACTCAAACCAAAACCAATCAATAGCGTAACGCCCATCATCGGCGAATCAAAAGCCATTCAAGATTTAATTCGCCGCATTGAAAAACTCGCACGCTCCCAAGCCCCCGTCTACATCAGTGGCGAATCAGGTTCGGGAAAAGAATTAGTTGCTCACTCAATTCACGATTTAGGGCCGCGGGCAAGCAAACCCTTTGTCGCCGTCAACTGTGGTGCAATTCCACGCGAACTCATGGAAAGCGAATTTTTTGGCCACAAAAAAGGCAGCTTTACCGGAGCTCATCAAGACAAAATTGGCTTATTTCAAGCAGCGGAAGGTGGCACCTTATTTTTTGACGAGGTTGCCGATTTACCGTTGGATATGCAGGTGAAATTGCTGCGTGCGATTCAGGAAAAACAGGTTCGCCCGGTCGGAGCAGCCGACGAAATTGCCACCGACGTACGTATTCTCTGTGCAACACATAAAAATTTAGAGTTGGAAGTTAGCGAAGGAAGATTCCGGCAGGATTTATTTTATCGCCTGAATGTTATTCAGCTTTCAGTCGCCCCCTTACGTGAAAGGCGCGAAGATATTGCGCAACTAACCCAACACTTACTGCATAAACTCGCAACCGATATTGGACTTACTGCCCCCACGCTGTCAGCAAATGCATTGCGCATATTGGAAAATTATCACTTCCCCGGCAATGTGCGAGAACTGGAAAATATTCTGGAGCGTGCGTTCACGCTCTGCGATAGCAATATCATCGACACCCAGGATTTACAACTGCGAGGGCATGATCACCCATTCGATAACGGCTCTGAAAAAACCTATGCAACAAACAAATCATCGGCACGCAGCAATAACGTACAACTAGACTACCCCGCACGCTGCGCAGAATATTCCTCGCTGGACGAATATTTACAAGACGTTGAAAAAGAAATCCTCTGCCACGCACTGGAGCAAGCCAAGTGGAACAAAACACTGGCTGCAAAACAGCTGGGGATTAGTTTTAGATCGCTACGGTATAGACTGCAGAAGTTGGGGCTGGATGATGAATAGTGGGTTAAACCATTGATTAAATAAAAAAGCGGCAGGTAAATGCCGCTTTTTTATTTATTGCTGGCTTACCAACACACTTCCGGTTTTTGCACCCCCGTATGCTCCAGCGTTAATTTATTGCAGTCGTTTGCAGTGTCTTGAGTTTGAGGCGATTTAATCGCCTCTGCTGTCAGTTTGTATGTTGTTGTTTCAGATCCACTGGTATGCGCAATTGTGATTTTATAAAAACCAGAACCGCGCGTTACATAAGTACCAGCCTCAAGCGTTTTGTAAGCTGGGCAATTGTCTTTGTCATTGAACCGAGCGAACGAGGTGTAGCACCGCTGCAATCTCTGCGCAAAATCAAATAACTCTGTCTTTGCTTCAGCCCGGTTACTTTTTCGCACCGACTCCATATAGGAGGGATAAGCCATCGCCGCAAGAATTCCGACAATTGCAACGGTTATCATCACCTCTATCAACGTAAAGCCTTTTATTACTTTCATATCATAACCCTATGCTATTGCAACTGGCGCCAAGACTGCCGACCTTCGGATGCGGCGTCGTATTCAGCTTTGATATTCAGTAAAGTTGCATCGGTGCCGCTACCAACGACTGCCCCCTTACCCGCCTCACCTAGTTGACCAAAACCCAAATCGCCCAAAACCAAAAAGCCATTGTAGGTATTTTTGATAGGGGTAATACCCGCCTTATCTCCCACAGCTCTCACAGCCATTAACCAGCTACCGCCACCATATTGACAAGCTATGCCAGACGGAATCAAGGTTGGGAATATCAAATAGTCCTGCAACAATATAGCTTTAGTGGTAACACGTTCACCAGCCGTATCATTGAAATCGAGATACCAGCCATTTTGAGTTTTCCAATCCGGTGATTGCACTGGGGCTGCCACATCCTGTTTCACTTTGCGCGAATCAGTACCACTGCCATCAGTCGCGCTTTTGTATGTTGTCTGCAACTCTTTTACAAACAGATCGCTTCTTTTTACTTCAGTTCCCACGTCTGCAATGGCGTAATAACTGTGCCGAGGCGTCGTCGAACTGGAGTTATCACCTACATCAAAGTATTTACCGGTACCAAAGTAGACCATAATTTTATTTGCTTTAACTGCATTTAACCCGAGAGTGGGTGCAGCGGTAATGGGCTGAGCGTTGTTACTGGCATCTTTTGCAGCAAACAGTAAGTACTTCACTTTCCAATCGCTTGCCGAATCACTCGATAAGTCAAATCGCCAAAGATTGCCGCTTAAGTCACCTGCATAGGCAGCTTCAACCTGGCCAATCACATTAGGTAAAAGCGCCGGGGCAGACAGCCCTGTACCAGCGCCTGTATCCAATACTTTCGTTTTGCTCTTATCTTCTATATCTACAACAAATAGTCTAGAGGTACTGCCACTCCCGCTGCCGTTGCCGAAAATGGCTGCCCAGCGGCCATTTTTCATGGGAACAATTAGCGGTTTACCCATTACATAACCCATCTGGGGGTAATCTTTTTCACTTAACTCCCAAAGCACTTTAGGCGTGCTATCAGTTACGTCCAATGCGTAAACGCCTCGTGCACCCGCCCCCATAGTGCCGACGATAATTGTGCGCCACGCACCACCAATGTAAACATCACCTACTGTAATTGGTCCATCCACTATAAACCGATGAGGATTCTCTTTAGTGCCATAATTTGCTTCTGTAATTGCAGCTAGCCTTGGAATAGCCAACCCAGGCACATAGGCGAACAACTCCTTGAACTCTTTCTTTCCTTCCGTAGGTGCCTGAAATGCATGCACTGCACCATCATTTGAACCAACAAATACACGCGGTGTTTTTCCTTTTTTCAGTGCAACGTAATCGCGATAGGTGCTACCGCCATCAGGCAGACGGTGATAACGAAAATCCCACGCGCCTACATAAGCAGGGCTTGAATTAACAATATCGCCTAAAATAACTCTTTCAGTTCCGGTACCGCGCTTGCGCAAACCGTCAGTTTCAGTTTCATAGGTGGCGTTACCCAACAACCAATCAATACGCTTCTCTGCCTTGGTGTCCGTATCCCCTGTCAACTTAAAGGCAGCCTTTTGATCCGCAAGCAGGTTACCCCAAGCAAAACTCACCAGACTAGTACCATTAAACGTATATACGTTTCTTCCGGCGCCAGTAGTAGGCATGCCCTTGCCTTCACTTGTGGTGAAAGCTGCCTTACTGGGAATGCGGCCATCCTTATCAAATTCAAATACATTTAGCTCACCCGTCCAGTTTTCACTGTTGAACTTTGCCTGATACACATAGGCGCCTTCGGATAAACGTGTTGAGTTAGTGGCAACTGCAGATGCAGAACCAATACCCTTAGCCACATCTCTAAACGCTTCGCGCAAAGACGCCTCTAATTCACGAGGGTTAGTTGCAAAATAATAGGAACCAAGCTCAGCAGCTGTTTTGCCTTTAATCGCCTCAATCACTTTGGCGTCTTTGTAATAATCCAAACGCTTTTCAGGGTCATAGGCCGCTTTGCCCAAAGTGGATTCAACCAAGGCATCACTAAAGCCACCCCATTTCGCGGCGTAGTACAAAGGAGTTTGTAGAAACTTAGCTGACGACGTACCCAGCGGGTAATCTACACTCGGAGCTTCTGCATCTGCGGTATTACAGGCCTTGGTTGTACACTCGAATTGATCGAAAGAGTTTATCCCGCTCTGAAAATGCGGGCCATCATGCGACTCTGTTCCGCCAATCACGTAACCAAAGCCCATTTTATTAGGGGTTGATTGCGCCACCACATCGGTAGTTACTTTGACCGAACTATTGGTGACTTCATATTTGATAATACCCCACATGTCCTGATCATAATCGCCGCCCTGTTCACTATCTTCCCAGTTAACATAGAGCTGACCAGATTTGGATACCCCTGCAACCTCAGATTGCTTTAATATTTTAAAATCAACAATTGCACAGTTCCCCCCGATAGATAGATTCTTACAAGCAGGAAGAATACTGACTGACTTTTCCCCATTAGGGGTTTTTATTTCTACTTTTGGTAGCGCGGGAGACAGCGCCACACCATAGGTACGAACTGTTTGAGCATTAGGTACACTTGTGCCGGGCAGCAAATCATTGGTGCGAGCATAGTAGGCCAAACCTGCAATCCCATAACTCCCCTCCAATCTAGGTGCATCAGGGCAAGTTCCACGCACTGCAGAGAGAGAGGTAAGCGTTTTGCCAGTACACAACCCAGCATTTGCCTCGAGCGCCGCACCGGTAAGACCAACAAAATACTTTCCAGTTAAATTTTCATGCGTAGAACTGGCAATTTTATTCGTCCATTCATTCAAAACTGCTTCAGCTGTCCCTCCGGTAATATCTGCTGCAGTTGCAAGATTATCGCCGTCGTAGGAAGTTGTGGAAGCGTTAAATTGCAACACATTCAGCGGCGCGCAATAGTTGTCTTTATTGACTGGTGCACTACCCCATGCAGCACTATTCAGCCCTGAAATTTTATCGCTCCCTGTCACAGAGAAATTTGTGTTTACCGATTTCCCAGCCAAATAGCGCAGTGACTCTAAGTAAATTTCGGCTTGCGGATTGCCCCAGTTGGTGCAGGTGTCATCTGAAAATGAACTCTTACCCCATGAACAGCTATCGCCAGTGTTATAACTACCATCCTCACCATTACCGCTGTAAGAGTAGCCATAGGGTCGAAGCAGGTTTAGGGTTTTAACAATCCCATCCACTGGAACACCGCTACCGTCTTTTTTAAATGTACCGTCAGTGGTCGCATTAACTTCCGACATCATGTTACCTACTGCTTTGCGCAACACACCGCCAGATCTATTTTTTTTGTACGATCCAGTCAACAGTCCGAAATTAATTTTTGAACTGCTCGCCTCATTGCGAATTTCGCCAAATTCTTGCAACAAACCCTGAGGCTTCTTGTGTGTACTAGTAGGGTACTTATAACAGTTGGATTCTTCCAACCCCGCCACACACACCTTAACTCTCACGTTTAGCTCACTGGCGATGCCAGTCTTGGATAGCTTATTTTTATCCAATGGACTGTCGCGATATGCATACACTCCGGTAACCGCAAAGCTATTGCCATTCACCCCCCGATCAGACTGAGAGATATCAGAGCGCCACCGACACTGCCAGCGCTCATTACTAGCCCAAAACATGTGGTTCCCCTTTGCTAAACGCATCAAGGGGGGATTAGTCACGTTTTGAGACAACCCTGTGCCCGCGGTTGTATTGCAGATAGTAAAGCCCGGGCTTAAGATGTCTTTGC
>CAXAVL010000192.1:0-8952 GCA_963971905.1 uncultured Cellvibrio sp. | reverse complement strand
CTTGCGGTTGCAGGTCTGGGGATTAAATTAGACCGTGTGAAGTCACGGATTCAGGAATATCTTTTTCATCCAAGTCTACAGAGGTAAGCTCGTTAAGGGGAATTAATGCTCCACCTAATTTAGTTTCAGATATATCGCCATCCATCTGGGAAGGAAGCGTTACCCTAAAGAAGTTTCCATCAACATAGGTCAAACCATTTGGGTAAAGAGCTTTAATGCTCACGCCATTCAAAATATCAAGCCATGATTTATGGTATTGCAGGCATGAAATAGATTCATCACCTTCAAATTTTAGACGTTCTTCTTTCTCATCATACCGAACAAGGTATCGATTTCCAGATCCAATTAAATCAATTCCACCATCGTATTCAGCGTATTTAAAACCAGGCTCTACTGAGTATCGATTTTCATCTTTGTGGATTTCCAAATCCGCCTCAAAATGGGAAAAATCAAAAAGTATAGATAAAGGATCATCCTCAGGAATTTCGTATACCGGTTTAGAAAATGAGCTAAGGAAGCTGCTTTTTAAAGCGCTAGTGGAATTCATTACTTCATGGGCATCATTTATCCAGTCCATGAGCTCCTGCAAAGAAAAATTTCTGACCTTCTGATCTGAAATTCTACCGGACCCCATCCCCAGATAGTAGCTACTTTTTCTTTTATCATCTTGACCTATATTATCTACTTTTAGAGTAGTAAAGGCATAAGTTGAATGGGTCTGATTTGTTATGATTTTCTCTAAATCCTCACTTTTCATTGACATGCCTGCAGGCTTTGTTTCCGCGCTCGTTATCGCAATGGCATGAGCTTCTTTTGTTCTAGTGCGCTCTTCTCTGCTTGCCATTTTGAGAAGCTCATCAACATTAACCGCTGCCCCTAGCCCCAACTCTTTTCTGTAGCTATATTTTTGGCTCCTGCTATCAAATATAGCGACTAGGTCATCAAACTCTTTTACCAGAAAAACTTCAAATGATGGTTGAAAAAATAACTCATTTTTCAAGAGCTTTGAGTTATTAAAACTTACTGAAATAATAATTTCTGCACCGCAACAGTTCTCTCTCCTTTCAACCAAATCACCTTCCTTAGTATACTCCCAATACATTTCATCCATCATGACGGGCAGGGTAAAGTCACTTGCTTTCTTTACGAAACACACAGAGGCGAGAGGGATATTCAAAGAGCTCTTTGGGTCAAAATCCTTAAGGTTGAACCTCTTTTTAAAAGAAGAATCAAAATAGCTATACTCTGGAAAAGCTTCTAAGTAACTATTAATCAACGATGCTGTGTTTAATGAATTAAGGAATTTTCTGGACGAACTAACACTCGAAAGGGATTTATCGAATTTCCGATAATTTATCCACAACTTTTCATTCGAGCTAGTATCTATTTCGACAACCTTCGGGATGAAGTTTTTAAAAACACGAACTACTCTACCGATAGTCTGAACAAGCTCTCTTCCGCTAGACACCGGATAAGTTAAAATCAAGGTTTTAGCATGAGGTATATCAACACCTTCATCTAATTTCCTCTGATGAATGAGAACCTGCCAAGATTGACTGGAAACCTTTTTCGGCACAGAAGATTTTAGACATTCATCATCGGTATTTTTGAACGAATCATGTATAGCTAGCGTTTTAAATTTTTGGCTCAACATATCGTAATATTTCTTAACTTCTGAGCCTGTATTACACTTTACAATACAAATTGTGCATGGTTGTTCTGAAATCCTTTTATAAATAATATCTGGCAATTCTTTTTCATTAACCGTGGAGAATGCTGGGTCTCGCAGCACTCCATCATCCAAAGCATTTCTAAAAGTAAATATATAGCTTGACTTTGCATCAATATCGAACTGGAAAAGGTCATTTCGGTAAGGTGTTGCTGTAATTATAATTTTATGCGCTTCAAGTTTTCTGGATATCTGACTCCAAATGGGAGAAGGCTCAGTGTGTCCCTCATCAACCAGTAGTACATCTATATTTTTCTGTAGTACATCGAATTCCTTTTCTGACATTGTTTGAAGTTTTTGAAAGGTTGACACATAGATGCCATCTTTAGATACATCATCTACTTTATTAAAGACATTCTTCAACGCTAGGCTGTGGTCTGGATGGATTTTCTCGAAGAAGTCATTTTTAATTTCTCGATACAACTGATCACATACAGCTCGTCTATGACAAAGAACTAGAATTTTTTTCTTTTTGGTGAAGTGCGAAACAGTAGTTATAACACCACTTTTACCGGCACCAGTAGGAAGGCTTATCAAGCACGATTTATCAGACTTTGGTTTTGACAGATAGCTAAACGCTGTTTTTACACTTTCCTGCTGACAGGATCTAAGAGCGTTCCATAGGTCATCTTTTACGTTTGTTCCCTCAATATTCATTGACAGCCTCTTAAACTAATTTTCATGCCGGTCTTTTTTGTCAATCACGATCGTGGGATTTGTCGCTTGACAAAGATTGACTTGATCGTACCAACCTTAGCAAAATGACGATGTGGAAAGCACCAACTTTAGCTAGACGCAGTCCTCTTTTGTTTTCCACGAAAAGATATTCTGAGTCCTCTTGCCGTAAAACCTATAAATGCGGCCGTTCTTGCCTTTTTGTGCCTCCGCCTGACCGTCTTTCCGTTACACTGTAAGGTGGGCTGATCAAAGAGCTATCGGATCAGAGGAATGTCCGCTTTGCGACCAGGGCACACTCGGAGCTCAGGTAAACAAAAGCGAATATTCGAGTCAGGGCTTTCCTTCAGAGCCTCCAAACTATTCACAGCCATTTCATCCAGTATGATTGGTGGAGCAAATTTCGGACTCTGAATGATTACATGGCGGAGAAGGCCATGCTCGGCTAAGCTATTGTTTTATCGATTTATGTGCAGCGCGATGGATGGTTCAATGTCCATAATCATGACGCAGTCGAATTTTTGCAATGATAAAGCGCGCTGCCGAATTGCTCTTATGCAGAAAATGAGTAGGAGGCTTGCATGCCGAGAAGAATAAGTTCCGCGCAAATGCGCAGCAAGCTCAGGCAGGCACAGAATAAGCAGAAACAGGCTATAGCCAAGTATAACCGTGAGGTCAGGCAGCATAATCAGAAAATTAAGCAGGCGGTTAACAGGTACAATAGCGAAGTAAGAAAACACAATGCGAGGGTCAGGGCCAATCGACAAAAGATTGATTCCGAACTCCGAAAAATGAGGTCGTCTAACTCGTCTAAATACCAGATAGTTAGAACTTCTGCCATAACGCTCAATACTTATTATGAGCGTTTAGATGCTAAAGAGAATGATTTTGAACATTCCAACTTTGGCTATGACTTCTTAGACAGATCAGAGCAAGAAAATGCGAATAGCTTAGCTCTTTCAAACGCACTTGAATCTGACGTTGAGGATAGCGAAGGGCAGCAATCCGATCTCCTTCGCACTGAGATCAACGACATGCTGCAAGAGTTGTCGCCCGAGTTGAGCAATCGCTGGAAGGGAGCTTTATTCTCTTTGAATCCAGAAAACCCGGATGCCGCTCGACATTTTTGCACAAGTGCCCGAGAAGTTTTTGTTCAAATTCTAGATATCAATGCTCCAGATGAGAAAGTGATGGAAAAAGCACCGGATTGCGATAAGACTCCTCAAGGTCAACCAATGCGTAAAGAGAAAATTAAGTATTTGCTGGGGCGCTCCGGAATACTCACAGAGGAAGCTTTCAATTTTGTGGATGAGGATGTCAAAAATGTGCTCAGCCTCTTTCGTGTTTTCAATGATGGCACTCATGGGTCATCCGGGAAATTCGGCATCACAAAGTTGCTATCGATAAAAAATAGGGTTGAAGATGGAATTACTTACCTGTTTTCAATCTGTCGTCATGTATAACCAATCCATGCACCGGATGCCAAAACCTCCGCTTCGCTGCGGTTCTGTTACTGGTGATGATGGTTAACGTGAGCCGGTTTCAGTGACGAGATATCAAAAAATAAGGACTATATGAACTACATATTCCTCGATACATGCGTTTTGCTGGATGTTTCTACAAAACGAGGTGATCTGCCTCTTTTATCTGCTCTAGAAGAGCTGGTTAGCGCAAAAAGAGTAGAATTAGTATTGGCTGATCTAGTTGTTGAGGAGTATGAACGAAATAAAGAAAATGTGGCGAAAAAAACTGCGCAACGGCTATCTCAGGAATTTAAACAGGTCAAGGCTGTAGTAAATGAGTTTGCGGGTGAAAATCAAGCCTCGACCATAGACGTTCTAAATGATATCAACGCAAGACTACCTCTTTTGACTGATGCGAACTACGCGACTATTCATAGGGTTGAAAGGCTAATTGAATATGCTGTAATAACTTCAATCAGTGAGCGCTCAAAAGTCGCTGCCGTTCAACGTGGGCTAGAAAAAAGAGCGCCGTTTCATATTAGCAAAAACTCCGTCGCGGATGCTGTCATCATTGAGCAGTTTTTCGAATTTCTGAGTGGTCTCGACCGTAGCGATGACAGTTGTATCTTTGTCACCCATAATCACAACGACTTTTCCTCTAAAGATCACCGAAAGCCGCATTCGGATTTTAACGAAATTTTTTCAACCCCAAACTCCTTTTATTTCAACAATCTGGCTTCAGCTATAGACCATATTGACTCCGACTTACTCGCTGAAGTCGAGTTTGAGCATGATTTTTCAGAAGAAACCAGAGGATTGAGAGAAATATTAGATTCCATGGATGAGCTAGTTGATAAGATCTGGTATAACCGTCATCAGAACCTTATGCGTCGCCTCGAAGATGGTGAAATTGAAATCGTACCTGAAGGTACGGAGCGCTATGGCTCAGATGTAATTCATGAGCACATCCTCAAAGGCGCTATCCAGTCTGCTGAACGGGTTGAAGAGAAATATGAAGATACTGGCCCATGGACTGACTTCGAGTGGGGAATGATCAACGGTAAGTTATCTGCACTGCGCTGGGTGTTAGGTGACGATTGGGATATGTTAGACACCTAAAGTTAAAACTCCAATGCACCCGACAAACCGGTAAATGCGGCGTTATGCGATATGAGGTGCTCGGTGGATCTTGTATTTTTTCTGAGAGACCGGCTGAAGTTTGCTAAATACTTTTATAGCAATGCTTCAAAGCCGTTCACGAATATAGTGGCTGCGATCGAAAACGAAGAGCCACCATTTGTTCCGGATTATGATGAGTCTGAGGAGCCTCCATATCTTCAGGAATGGCAGGATGCTAAAACCGGACTGGAGTCCGTAGGCTTGACGGCATTGTCAATGGTGGCTTCATCACTCCAGCTTTTCCTAAATGACTGGGCTCACTTGCGGCATGAGCGACGGCGTGGCAAAGAGTACAAACGAAAGCACGCTAACGGATGGTTCCATGCTTATCGTAAGATCTTCGAGGATGTTGGCCTTGATATGGAGGGTTGCCCTGCGGATCTGGACTTGATCGAGCAGGCTGTTCTTGCCCGAAATCGGGGCCAGCATCCGGAAGTCTTAACCATGCTACAGACAACTCATTCCAAAAGTGACTTGGAGAAATATCCATCTCCATATTTTGTTTCTGATGCTGATCAAAAAGCCATCAACTTTGACGAGGGGGAATTGTCCTGGTGGTTGTCTCCGAATGTGTATGTCGATGAGGTTAAGCTAGAGGCCGTCATCGCCGAGGTCGAGAAGTTATGCGAGTGGCTTGAAGCCGACTGCTGACATCCAGATAGGCATAACCATTGCGGGCACGGGGACGCCCATTACATAACGCCTTTGGCTCCATTCCAAGGGCGCGCGTGCTGCAAGCATTATCGCCCAACCCGAATGTCCGCTTTGCGACCTGAGAGTAACGAGGCTTCATCGGAAGAAAAATTCTCATAACTGATGCAGCTAAAATAAATATGGTTATAAAAAATTAAAAATAGAGGAGATAAATCATTTTATAACTATCCAGTTATCGTTACCTGTATAGTAGTCCTTGTTTCTATAAACATTTCCTTCCTCGTCTAATCTCAGAAAATCTAACCTTGTCTTTCTTCCGTTTCCCTCATCAAATCCGAGATATAGCTTAACATAGTCATCTGTTTCACCTTCAACGAATAGTATTAAGTTGTAATACCTATCTTTCAGGCCACTAAAATATTCTGTACTTTTTACGATATCAACAGGTGACTCTAAATTTTCCAGCTTATCAGTTTTTGATTGTATTAAATCTTTGCAGTTTTGTTTTTTGTAAAATCGAGTCGCGATTTGAGATTCTGTGGCATTTTCCATCGAGGCTAGCGCAGAAATATAACCTTCACTCCTACCGAATTGATAATAATATGAATTATTCAAATAATCATCTTTAATTCCACCTAAAATATATGCTCCAACATAATATTCCAGCCTATGTTTCTCTGACAAATCTTCTTCATTCATTTGAATGGATAAGGAAGCACATCTAGCATTCGTCTTCATTTCACTGTAAGCGCCAATAAATCCGCACCTGTAGCTGGCAACTGAATTTCGCCACACTGATTCCTGCTTTCAAATAGAGGAGGAATCCGATGACCACCCCTGATTTACATCAGCTCTGGCAACAGACGCTATCGGACTGGCAGGCCTCGGGCCTGTCCGGTGCGGCCTACTGCAAACAAGAGTCCCTTGTTTACCACCGGTTTGTCTACTGGCGGCAGAAGCTGACCAGCAACACGGAGCCCAGCAAGCCGGTTCAGACTCGATCCGGATTCGCCCGCGTGGCCCCGGTTCCGGATGCCGGGGCCGGGGCCGGGGCCGGGGCCGGTCTGACCGTGTCACTGCCCGGCGGCGTATCAATCACCGGCCTGCACGCTGGCAACATTGAGTTGCTGGGCGCGGTGCTGAGGCAGATGTGATGCGTCACCGCTATCTGCGTCCCTCCTGGGATCTGCCGGAGATCTATCTGTACCGAAAGCCCATCGACTTCCGCAAGCAGGCCAATGGCCTGGCCCTGCTGGTGGAACAGGAACTGGGGCACAGCCCGTTCTCTGGAGCGCTTTATGCCTTCACCAACCGGCAGCGGAACAAGATCAAATGCTTGATGTGGGAAGACAACGGCTTTGTGCTCTATTACAAAGCTCTGGCTGAAGAAAAGTTCAAGTGGCCGGGGCCGTCGGATGACCTGATGCCGCTGACCGGCGAGCAGATCAACTGGCTGCTGGACGGCTACGACATCAGTCTGTTGCGGGGCCATAAAACCCTGCATTATGAGAGCGTTGGATAGTGCTTTTAGTAGTACTTTTTTGGTGTGACAGGACGTTGTTTTTGCTATAATTTCGTCATGAAATCAACGCCTGATAACGCCCTCAAAACCCCGGATCTCAACGGTTTATCAACCGCTGAGATGGTGGCTGTTATCAGCAATCTGCAAGCACAATTGGCCGCTAAAGAAGACACCCTCCAGAACCAACAAGTTCAACTGAAACAGCACGACGAGACCCTTCGGCGTCGCGACAACTATATCGCCATCCTCGAAGAACTGCTGCGTCACAAGAAGATCCAGCAGTTCGCGGCCAGCAGTGAAAAGCAGCCCAACCAGATCCCGCTGTTCGATGAAGCGGAGCTGGAAGTCGAGATTGATGAATTGCGCGATGAGCTGCCCGAGGATGTCGAAGAGGCCGACGCTCCTCGTCGTTCCCGCAAGCGTCGTCAGCGTGGCTTCTCTGATACGCTACTGCGCGAGCGCATTGAACTGACCCTCAGCGACGAAGAGAAAGCCGGTGCCACCAAGACCTTCTTCACCAAGGTGAAAGAAGAGCTTGAATATATCCCGGCCCAACTGAAAGTGTTGGAGTACTGGCAGGAAAAGGCGGTGTTCGAGCAGGATGGGGAAGAACGGATTGTCGCAGCCGCCCGACCCACGCACCCGTTGGGTAAGTGCATCGCCACCCCATCACTGCTGGCCTACCTCATTACCTCCAAGTATGCCGACGGCCTGCCGTTGTACCGTCAGGAACAGATGTTCCAGCGCCTGGGGCATGAAGTGAGTCGCACCAGCATGGCTCACTGGATTATCCGGTTGAATGACGTCTTCCAGCCGCTGATCAACCTGATGCGGGAAACCCAGAACGGCAGTGATTACCTGCAAGCCGATGAAACCCGGATCCAGGTGCTCAAGGAAGACGGCAAATCGGTTCACTCCGACAAATGGATGTGGGTCACCCGGGGTGGCCCACCGGGACAACCCTCTGTTCTGTTCGAGTACGACCCATCGCGAGGTGGCAAAGTGCCGGTGCGCCTGCTGGATGACTTCCAGGGCATTCTGCAAGCCGATGGCTATTCCGGCTACGGTCAGGTCTGTGCCGCGAACAAGCTGACGCGGATTGGATGCTGGGACCACGCGAGACGTAAGTTCGTGGAAGCGTCCCGGGCTGCGCCGGCCAAAGGCAAAAAGGGCCAGCCCTCAAAAGCGGATGTGGCCCTGAGCCACATCCGCAAACTGTACGCCATTGAAAAGGCCGCCCGAGATCTGAGCGATGAAGAGCGCTATCAGTTACGTCAGGAAAAGAGTCTGCCATTGCTCAACACCTTCAAAGCCTGGCTGGAGAAAAATGCCGCCAAGGTGATGAAAGGCCTGCTCACCCGTAAGGCCATGGATTACACCCTGAACCAGTGGGACTATCTGGTTGGTTACTGCGAACGCGGTGACCTGAACATCAGCAATGCCGGTGCCGAGAACGCTATTCGCCCGTTTGCCCTCGGCAGAAAGGCCTGGCTCTTCGCCGATACCTCACAAGGGGCGAAAGCCAGCGCCACCTGCTATTCGCTCATCGAAACCGCCAAGGCCAATGGCCTGGAGCCTTCCGCTTATATCCACCATGTGCTGGAACGAATTGCTAAGGCCGACACGCTGGAGAAGCTTGAAGCCTTGCTGCCCTGGAATGCCGAGTTGTTGGCTTTGAAAAAAGTGGCTCAATACGATTAGGGCAAGTGGGTCGATTTAACGGCGCTTAC
>CAXAVL010000191.1:0-8967 GCA_963971905.1 uncultured Cellvibrio sp. | reverse complement strand
GGAGTCGCGCTTCGGGTTAGAGAGTTCTTTCATGTCTAATGAAACAAGAAAAATAATAATTTTAGGTGGCGGTACAGCCGGCTGGATGACGGCAGCAGCTTGCGCAAAATTTCTGCCTGAGGACTATCAGATTGTCCTTGTTGAGTCCGAACAAATTGGTACCGTGGGTGTTGGCGAAGCGACCATTCCTCACATTCGTTATTTCAATAATATGTTGGGTATCGACGAGCGAGAGTTTTTATCTGAGGTAAAGGCAACGTATAAGCTAGGAATTCAATTTATCGATTGGGGCTCCTTGGGTAGCGCTTACATTCACCCGTTTGGCTCTCACGGCCACTCGGTAGGTGGCATTGATTTCCATCACTTTTGGTTGTCTGCTATGGCTTCAGGTGAGGCGCTTGCATTCGATCAGTTTTCTCTTGCAGTGACGATGGCGGAAAAAAAACGTTTTGCTTTTCCTGAAACCAGCGTAGCTAATGGGAAAAATACATTTACCTACGCTTATCACATAGATGCCGGACGTTATGCGCAGTTTTTGCGAAAATATGCAGAAGAGCGCAACGTAGTTCGTATTGAGGGTCGCTTATCCAGCGCAATAATGGATACAGCAAGTGGTGCCCTTTCGAGTTTGCACCTGGACTCTGGCGCAATCGTAGCAGGTGATTTTTTTATTGATTGCTCGGGGTTTCGCGCGTTGCTGTTGGCAGATCAGCTGTCAGTACCGTTTGATGACTGGTCAAATTGGCTGCTGTGCGACAGGGCTGTCGCAGTTCCTTGTGAGCGTGTGGAACCACCAAAGCCTTACACCATCGCCCATGCTAAAGCTTGGGGTTGGCAATGGAGAATCCCACTTCAGCATCGAACGGGCAATGGAATGGTATATTCCAGTTCGGCGATCACAGATCAAGACGCCTTGCAAAACTTATTGATAAGTCTTGATGGTTCCCCGCTGGCTGAGCCAAATTTCTTGAAGTTTACTGCCGGTCGGCGTAAAAAAAGTTGGGAAAAAAATTGTATTGCTATTGGGTTGTCGAGTGGATTTCTTGAGCCACTTGAATCAACCAGTATATACCTTATTCAACAGGGAATTTTGAAGTTTCTTGAATGTTTTCCCGGTTCGGGCGATCTCCCTACATTGCGCGACGCCTATAATCAGGAAATGGAAGCTGAGTACCTCCGTATTCGTGATTTTTTAATTCTGCACTACAAAATAACCAAACGTAATGATTCCGAGTTTTGGCGCTATTGTCAGAACATGGTTCTACCTGAGTCGCTTGAGCGCAGCATTGAATTGTTTCGAGCTGCCGGGCGTGTAGCGCGATACCAGAATGGTCTTTTTATGTCGCCGAGTTGGCTTGCTGTGTATCTGGGGCAGGGGATTGATCAGGTAGGCTTCGACGCCCGAACCCTCAATTACCCTGCTGCTATTGTGTTGGATGAAATGAAAAAGATGCGTGCAAAGCTTGAATCGCAGGTACAGTTAATGTCCATGGCAAATGATGTATTGGAATCAGAGTTAAGCAGTAGCGGTATTTGCGAGCACCCCGTTGCTGCAAGTCTTTACGGTGTAGTATGAAAAAGCTTGAGTCGGTATTGGTGTTGGGTAATTCGTGGCACTCTCTGCTTGTTGCCTGCGCGTTAAAAAAGAAAACTGCAAATTTAAAAGTAACGCTAATCTATGATGCACAAAAAATTGATGGTGCCGTCAGTGTTAAGCGGGAACTCTCCTCTTTGTTATCCATACTGGAGCTGACTCAGGAATCGTTGCTCAGGTTATGTGATGGAACTTATTTTTTAGCCCATCACATTTTAGATGAAACATCCGAACGTGAATTTTACTGGTCGGTTGACGACTATGGCGTTTCAGATGAAGTTGTCGATTTTCATCAACTTTTCGAGCGGTTCCTGTGGCCCGAGGCGGCCTATGAAGACTTCTGCGTAACGGCCCAATTGGCCAAATCTGGCAAGGTGATAGATACACACTCCATTGTGTCTGTGAGTATGGCGCAAAATACTAATCGAAACTCCACAGGTCTGCACCTGAATATAATTCCATTTACCCAACTACTGCTTCGCTACGCGGAATATCTAGGTGTTTTAGTTGCACGCAATGTCGTGGTGAACGAGCTTGCGGAAAAAGAAAATTCGGTCTCTCCCTGCATCGCTCATGCTGCTGATTTTGTAATAGATGCATCGATGATTCGAGACGACTTTTGGAGCCAAGGCAACGCAGATGCTAGCGACTGGACTCACTATTTCGGTGATCGCTCCTCAGTTCATCTATTTGGTGCTGGGGAGTTCGATTCAAATCCTACTACAAAGCTGAGGATTAGTGATGGTGGCTTGGTTAACGCGATACCACTGCGTACGGGTGTTGCTTACGAATATCGCGGGAACAAAGTCGCGCTGGAAAAATCTTCGACCCAGCCATGGCGTATGAAACTTGAAAAAAAATGTCAGAATAATATGTTCGGTAGTCTCCGTCGGCCATGGCAAGAAGATAGATTGGCTCTCGGCCCCGCCGCCGCTCGGCCCGATAATTTATTAGTGTCTGATTTAGATTTGCTTATGAGAGAGTTGGCGTTACTGCTAGATCTTTGGCCGTCTGTCCCTTTCCAAATTAGCTTGGCGCAAGAGTATAACCGTTTGGTGACCGACTTATATCGATCGGTTAGGGATGTGCACTTGCTGGGCTATTGGTTGATGCAAGGTGGTGAGCTTTCCGATCTGCAAGCACTTCCAGCTGAGTTACGCGCGGAGATAGAAGTGTTTATTGCATCCTCGCGGCTACCTCATCGCGATGAGCGATATCCCGCTGCGTCGGAATGGATTTCATTATTGATGGGCTTAAAAAAATGGCCAATCCACTTTCCTCCATTACGGCTACAGCGAGCCGGCGATGAGTACCCGGATTTTTTTCAAAGAATCCGCAGTAAGGTTCGGGAAATTGTTGCCAATGCCCCTCATCAGGTAGTGCATATTAACGGCCTGTTGCGCAATCAAAGTAATAATGCGGAGCGCTGATATGGCAACCAATAATGCGCGAATAGTGATTCTCGGCGGGGGCACGGCAGGTTGGATGACAGCGGCGGCACTGGCTAAAAAGTTTTCGGGTATGCCCCTGTCTTTGCAGTTAATCGAAAGCGAAGAGCTCGGCACTGTCGGAGTTGGAGAATCCACCATTCCCCACATACGTCACTTTAACCAATTTTTGGGTATTGATGAGACAGATTTTATTCGTGCAACCAAGGCGACATTCAAATTGGGTATCCAATTTCGCAATTGGGGTGAGCTTGGTGAAGAATACATTCATCCCTTCGGTTCCGTAGGGTTTGATATAAATGGTGTTGAATTCCAACATTTTTGGACGAGTGCTTATCGGGCAGGTAATGGGGCTCACTTCGACGATTATTCAGTAGCCGCTGCGGCAATTAAAAAAAATCGTTTTACTTATCCACAATCCGATGAGGCCGGTTGGCGCGGAAGCTACAGCTACGCGTTTCACTTTGATGCCGCGCTCTACGCAAATTATTTACGACGTTATGCGGAAGACCGCTCGGTAGTACGTTTTGAAGGAAAAGTTAAACACACGGAGTGCGATCCAGTATCAGGGAATATTCGTTCGCTGCATTTGGAGTCGGGTGAAGTAATTGAGGCCGATTTTTTTGTTGATTGCACAGGCTTTCGAGCGCTATTAATCAATGGTTCTCTGGGTTCCGAATATGAATCATGGGCCCATTGGTTACCGTGCGATCGAGCCCTTGCAATGCCCTCCAGCAAAGAGGGTGAGCTAAGTCCTTGCACCCGAGCAACCGCACATTCTGCAGGCTGGTGTTGGCGAATACCCTTACAGCATCGTATTGGTAATGGCTGCGTGTATGCCAGTGAATTTATGCAGGAGGATCTAGCCTGCCAACTCTTGTTGGCTCAGCTCGACGGGGCAGCTTTGCTTGATGAGCCGCGAAAGTTTCGTTTTTTGGCTGGTATGCGTCCTCAACAGTGGCGAAAAAATTGTGTAGCGATTGGTTTATCTGGAGGATTTTTAGAACCCTTGGAATCGACCAGTATTTATCTCATTCAAGTTGGGATAAAAGCGTTGCTTGATTTATTTTCTCCGCGTGCTAACCAGCAATTATTGCAACATGAATTTAATGCGCGCGTTACCGCAGAGTATGTGCGCATTCGAGATTTTATTATCATGCATTACGCCGAAACACGGCGCGATGATTCCGCATTTTGGCGTTATTGCCAAACGATGAATTTGCCGGATTCACTTGTGCGGCGACAAGAGATATTTCGTCGAGTTGGTCATGTTGATCATCTGCAGTATGGAGTTTATGCCGCTGTTTGTATTGGTCAGGGCGTTATTCCTCAGAATTTTGATCCGCGAGTAGGCGCATATTCAGCCGACGCAGTCGCCGAACATTTGGCAAAGATGCGCAATGAAATAGCTCAATTAGTAGATGAGATGCCGAGTGCCGATGTATTCATAAATCATCTACTGACTAACGATGAGCGCAGTTGATGGCAGAAAAAATGTATGACATTGCGATAGTGGGTAGCTCCAGTGATTGCTGGGCATTGGCGCTGTTGCTGGCGAAACAATTAAATATACTCAGGCCGAGAATAGCTGTTATCAGTTTGACGCAAGTTGAGGATAAAACAACGATTGTTTCAGCTTCACCTTCTATCAGGAGGTTTCATCAGTTACTCGGTATAAGTGAAAAAGAATTGGTGCGTAGCGCAATCGCGCGGCCGGTATTGGGTGTCGATATTTCAGTTGGTGAATCTGCCCGGCAATTCTTTCACTCGTATAGATCCGACTCTTCGGAAGTGATAGATGTAGATTGGCCAGTCATGACGACAAGGTTTGCTGGTACTGACCTTCAGCAAGACGACCTCTCATTAGCGGCGACAATGGCGCGTATGGGTAAATTCATCGATCCTGCACGGGTACCTCATGTCGTTTATCAAACGCTCGGGGTCGGCTTGAATTTACATTTAGCCAGCTATGTTGACCTGTTGCGAGAGCAAGCAATGGCTCTGGGGGTAGTAGAGTTCGTGGCGCTGACGATAAGTCGCACGGGTGAAAGCTCTGCATCTTTTATCGATATGCTTTGCTTGGATTCGCAGCAAGACATTTCGGCGGAACTCTTTATCGATCTCTCGTATGCGGGCCTATTAAGTGAGAATGTTGAATCCTCTCGGCTGATAAATATCGAATTCAGACATTATAGCGGCACTAAGAATAGTGATGGACCCTTGGCGCAGTTGCTGGTGCGCGATCGACAATTCTATTCGCTTACTCATATCGCATCGATATCTTGTATGCACCATTACAATGTTCAGCAGGGGGGGGGCACACCAGCACCGACAGATGAGGATATAGATTTTGTAGTTGATGGGGGGTGGGGATTTTACTCTGAATTATCAGTTGAAAAAACTGAACAAAAAAGTCGATTTAATTTTAATAATGCTGCTTGCTGGAAAGGGAATTGTGTTTGCATCCCTCCCGCCACTAGCGCACCTTGGGATATGATTTCTGGTTACGGTGAAACAACCCGGCAGAGCATGGTGCAACTACTCGATTGCTATGCCCACCCGGCGGCGATGTCAGGTGCAAGCGACGAGTTTAATCGTTTGTCACTAGTTGCGATCAGGGAATATCAACAATTGATTACGATCTTCCTTTTTCTGACATCAGCGTTATCGGATGAGCAGTTGCAAGCGTTAGTAGATTCAACCATCTATGAAGAGGCGCTGCACAGCATAAATTTGTTTAAGTCTAGTGCTATTGTTTCAAGCTATTTGTCGCCGTTACTGTCGCGTGACCAGTGGGTGAATTTGTTTATTGGATTTGGTGTTGTACCAGAGACTGGCGGGATCTGTTTCGACTCAATCGACACCGAACATATGACTCTCATGGCGAAAAAGCGTCGTGCGCAAGTAAAAGATGCGAGCAATAAATCTCCATCGTTAGATGAATACATTAATTATTTTTTAAAAACTTAGTGATTTCTTACAGAGTTACGTTGGTAACGAATTAAGGTGAATGTTATGCACGATAATAATATTAGACGCATTGTTATTGTTGGTGGTGGAACCTCGGGTTGGATGACTGCTGCAGCGCTGGCCAAATTAATTAAACCTGACTATTGCCAAATACGCCTTATCGAGTCTGATGACATAGGCACTGTGGGTGTTGGTGAAGCGACTATTCCGCAAATACAACTGTTTAATAAACTTTTGGACTTAGATGAAGATGAATTTCTTCGCAAGACCCAAGGCACATTTAAACTAGGAATTCAGTTTGTAAATTGGGGGCGTGTTGGCGATAAGTATATCCATGCTTTTGGCGATCTAGGGAAGGATATGGAGTCTATCCAGTTCTACCATTATTGGCTGAAAATGGCGAAGATTGGGCAGGTGGAAGAAGTTGGGAGTTATACAATCAGTGGAGCAGCGACTGAAAAAGGAAAGTTTATGCGTCCATTCGATGCCGGCAATTCGCCTTTATCCAATATTGCCTATGCGTTCCATTTTGACGCTGGATTGTATGCTCGCTTTCTGCGAGAGTTCGCTGAACAGCGCGGAGTAATTCGGTCTGAAGGTACGGTCGTTGATGTTATTCTGGACTCAGACACCGGTTATATAAAGTCTCTGCAGTTGGAGTCTGGACAATTCTACGAAGCTGATTTTTACATTGATTGCTCGGGCTTTCGTGGATTGTTAATAGAGCAAGCGTTAAAAACTGGCTACGAGGATTGGAGCCACTGGTTGCCATGCAATCGCGCGTGGGCTGTTCCTTGCGAAAGTGTAGGTGACCCGATTCCATACACCCGTTCAACTGCGCATCCCGCGGGTTGGCAGTGGCGCATTCCTCTGCAGCACCGTATCGGTAACGGGCATGTGTTTTCAAATAAGTTTATGAGCGAAGACGAGGCGAGATCAATTTTATTGAGTAATCTTGACGGTAAGCCTTTGGCGGAGCCAAGATTACTGAAATTTTTAACCGGTAAACGCAAAAAGTTCTGGAACAAAAATTGTTTAGCAATCGGTTTGGCTGGTGGTTTTATGGAGCCGCTGGAATCAACCAGTATTCATTTAGTGCAGTCAGCTATCGCACGCTTTATGAGTTTCTTTCCGAATAAAAATTTCGATCAAGAGGATGTGGATGAATTTAACCGTCAGGCGGATTTTGAGTTTGAAAAAATCCGCGATTTCCTGATTCTTCATTATCACGCAACCGAGCGCAACGACTCTGACTTTTGGAATTATTGCCGGACTATGGATGTGCCTGAATCGCTTATGCAGAAAATTGAGCAGTTTAAAAAGAACGGGCGGATCTATCGCAATAACAACGAAATGTTTAACGACTTGAGTTGGTTCGAAGTGATGCATGGTCAAGGTGTTCGCCCTGAGGCCTATCATCCACTTGTGGATAGGATGACAAAAGAAGAGATCGCTCAACGCTTAGAGAGTGTTAAGCGTGTTATTGATAGGTCGGTAGATTTTATGCCGACACACGCGCAATACATTGCAGAAAATTGCAGTGCGATAAAGTTGGATTAAAAGAGTTCAGAAGCACGGTTTAGTTTACTAACTAGTTATCCTGTCATCGGTATATTCTTGTGGGAGTGCGAGGTGGTGTTCCTCATAAAGAGAGGCTCTCTTTCGTTATTCGGATGCACACCCTTTGTCTCCCTCGGCTAACTTCTCCAAGCGAATATTCGTAATACTCAACGTAAATTTACCGTCGGTGGCAATTGAGAAGGGGCTATTAATTTTACTTAAATCAAAGTCGTCGCCTTTAAAGCAATTCAATGGTATTGGTAGGGAAAACCATTCGCCTTTAGGCATCCCTTTAATCATCTTACTGATGCTTAGATCGGCGCGGCAGGGGTACCCACAGCCCAATCCAACTCTTACATCTTTGTCCGGTTTTACATCAACACGCATATCGATTGTTAGCGATGCAGCATCCTTAAATTTCGATAGGTCAATTGGGTTGCCGTAAAGGGCGAGGTTGCCGATCATTTTTTTGCGCGGCGACCATTTGATTTGGATGGCGTCACCAGTCGCTTTAAAGTTCGTCGGCATCACTGACACTTTTCCGCCCGCCGAACTTCCCTCGCGCCCTTGGATATTGATGTTCCAGTTGCTGGGATCTCCCAGCGCAATGCCGCGCCCAACTAACTCACCTTTGACCAGATAAAAATAATGGGGGTTAAGTGTGTTTTGCGCGTTGCTGATGAGCGGTGATACAAAACAGATGCAAGCAAGTGATGGCAATACTTTTGATAGTTTGGTGAGGAAGTTATGCATGGGACAGTCTCATTTAGTAATTATTATTTGCTCACCATTAATCGTGAGATTGTTAATATTGGCCAAATAGTATTCACCCTGCATGACAAAAGTCAATTTCCATATTTGATTTTTTTTTAAAAAATAAAACCCCGCCCGATTTAATCGGGCGGGGTTCCGGGTTGTGCATTAGTGCATTAGGCGTTAGTCGAGATAGGCATCAATGGTGTTAATGGTGCCATCGTCATTGTGAACAAGCTCAGTCACTTTCACATTGCGCAGATGAGTTTGGCCGCCGGACAGCTGAGAATCGTGGTAGAACAAATACCATTTGTCGTTGTGCTTCACGATTGAGTGATGGTTGGTCCAGCCTAAAACTGGTGCTAACACCATGCCTTTGTAAGTGAAGGGGCCGTAGGGGGTGTCGCCAATCGCGTAGGCGATAAAGTGGGTGTCGCCGGTGGAGTAAGACAAATAATATTTTCCGTTAAATTTATGCACCCAGGCGGCTTCAAAAAAGCGGCGATTGGTGTCGGTGCCCAACAGCGGAACACCGCCGCCGTCAATGATTTGCACATCTTTGGGTGTTTCGGCAAATTGCAGCAAGTCGTCGCTCATACGGGCGATTTTCGGGCTGTAGGCGGGTTCATTACTTCCTGGATA
>CAXAVL010000190.1:0-8974 GCA_963971905.1 uncultured Cellvibrio sp. | reverse complement strand
GCGCCTTGCCGCTTGGGCTGCCATATTTGCAGTCGCTACAGCGTTTGTAGGTATTTGGGGGATGAACTTCGAGCACATGCCAGAGCTAAAATGGAAATACGGCTATCCAGTATCACTCGGCATTGTGTCAGTAGTTTGTGTGTATTTGTATTATCGGTTTAAAAAATCTGGCTGGCTGTAAACAAGATTACGCCAGTGTATCTTGTAAATTTTTTGTCGCCTCTACCGCAAAACACTCAACATGTTCACCTTGCGCCAGTGTGCCAATAGATTTTTTCAGTGGCACACGGCGCGGGGTAAAGCTAAACAAATCACTGCGCTCAGCGTAGTGACGCACCATGTGGCTGACCAATACTTCGCCCGGCTCTGCCGCAGCCTCCATCCGCGCCGCCATGCTTACTGCAACCCCTTCTAAATCAGGGATATCAGTCACTTCATTGTGAACTATGCTCACTTCACCCAATTCCACGCCTATTCGCAATTCAAATCCGGCCGCGCGTAAAACGTTGCGCATCATGCACGCGCAGGCCAAACCTGCTGTGGCATTTTTAAAGGTCACGCGCAGTGAGTCACCTTCCATATTGGGATGATCTGCCGACCACTTTTTAAGGATCGGTTTTACCAAGCCGCGAAATAGCGCTAACTTTTCCGAAAGCTCGTCATTCCCCCATTGGGAGAAACCTTTTAAATCCATAAACAAAATAGTGAGTTTGCGCACTTGTTCTTGTTCATGGTCAGCGGCAGGCTCCAATAATCGCGGCAAGAACTCCTCGCGAATCGCCGCCATTTTTTCTTTCAGCTGCACATGTAACTGGGTATTAGTGCGCAACATTAATTGCGCGAGCTGAATACGCTCAGCTTCAGTTTGCAATTGATTTTTTAACTCGGTCGGGTTGTGCCTGCCCACCTCCTCCACTACAAATTTTACCAGCGCACCGCCAGCGACATCACTGATAGACTTTAGACGCAATATTGTGCCCCAGTGAACCGCGGCTAAATGCTCTAAGAAAATAGGCAGTGTTGCCAACTCATGGTCGGCAAGGCGATAGGGGTAGCGCAACTCAATCGTAATAGCTTCAGCAAAAATGCGCTCAAATTCATGAGGGCGATAAACGGTTTTTTCCTGGCCATTTTCATCCCAATAAGCATGAGCGCATTTAATATTAGCGATATTCCAACCAGCACTGGTAATTTTCCATAATTTACTGCCAGTAATAGTAGCCCCCGTCAATCTGACCTTGCTGAGATTGGCGCCGCGCAAATCGCAGTCCGATAAATTGGCGCTCGCAAAATCGGCCTTGTGTAAATCCAGCTGATGTAGATCTACGCCGGTTAAGTTAGCCGCTTTAAACACAGCTCCCGACAAGTTAACGCCGCGCATATTGGCGCAACTCAAATTAGCGCCCGTGAAGATAGCATTGGATAAATCCGCATTGCACAGATTAACGCCTGCCAGATTGGAATTGCTAAAATCCACGCGCGCCAACTGTTGCGCTTCCAAATTACTGCCCGCTAGTGATACATCGCGCAGAATCAAACTGCTGATATCATGACCGCGAAAATCAATATTTTCCAAGCGGGCATTACGCGTATTTGCGGTAAGAATTTTGGCAAGAAATAAAATTGAGCCGCTCAGATCGCAGCGCGATAGATTAGCTGCAATAAGTTTTGCATAAGAAAAATCATTGTGCTGAAAAAAGGAACCCTGCAAATTTGCGAAAATCAAATCCGCATATTGGAAGCTACAGTGAGCAACCCGCGCGTTACAAAAGGATACTTTAGAAAAATCGTAGCCGTTAAAATTCATTCCCTCCAACTCGACACCATCCAGATTAATGTCAACATTAGCCTGACGCTTACGCCAGCTATTCCAGAATGAAGCTCCTTGCTCCAACGCGTGCAGAATTTGGGCTTTATCCATCAAGATCTATCTCCGTAATAGCCATAAAATCAGCAAAGCAGCTCAACAAAAAATGGTGAGCTGCTCTTTTTCACTTGTTAATTGCGCTTTTTGTCGCCGCGCCATTGTACGCGATACAAATCGTGACGACGGTCTTTCAGGTTTTGCACTGTACCGCTATTGCGTGCCTGAATTAATAAATCGGGGCGCAAATCAGCAAAGCCGACCATCTCTACATTAGGCGTGGTATCGGCCGCAATACCATCGCGGGCGAAGGGGAAATCACACGGTGTCAGGATACAACTTTGCGCGTATTGGATATCCAAATTCGCCACATTGGGCAAGTTGCCCACATTGCCCGACATCACTACATAAATTTGGTTTTCTACCGCGCGCGCCTGGCAGCAATAACGCACACGTAAATAACTTTGGCGTTCGTCGGTACAGAAAGGCACAAACAAAATTTGCACACCCTGATCGACTAAGTGACGTGCCAGCTCGGGAAATTCGGAATCGTAACAAATCAATACGCCGATGGGGCCACAGTCAGTATCAATTGCACTCAGGCTGCTGCCGCCTTCTATATCCCACCAGTAGCGCTCGCTCGGTGTTGGATGAATTTTCGGTTGCTCAAACGAACGGCCATCGCGCAAAAATACATAACTGATATTTTCAATACGGCCATTTTCTACACGGGTAGGATGGGAACCGGCAATGATATTAACGTTGTATTGCAAAGCCAACTCGCGCATGGATTCTTTAAAACGCGGCGTATATTTAGTTAGCGCTTCTATCGATTGACTGGGCGATAGTTCCTGATCCTCAATAGATAATAATTGCAGAGTAAATAATTCCGGAAACACTACAAAATCACTTTTGTAATCGGCGACCACATTTACAAAATATTCAATATTTTTCATGAACTCGCCAAAAGAACTCACTTTGCGCAATTGATATTGCACGGTGGCGATACGCACTACATCGGGCATGCGCACCCCAAATTGTTTTACTGGTTTCTCTTCTTTGAGTTGCACTTTGGGGTTATACCAAGCCATATGCGCGGCATACCCCATGGATTGATCATCATCGGGCAAATAATTTTCAATTATTCCGAGCACTTCAAAACCATTGCGCAATTGAAATGACAATACCGGATCTTTGATTTTTTTATGGACTACATTGTCAACATAGTTCTCAACAGTTTTGAACTTGCCGATACGTTTTGCCAAATTGGGAATTCGCCCGGCAAAAACCACGCCTTTTAAACCCAAGCCCTGACATAATTTTTTACGCTCATTGTAGAGCCGCTGGCCAATGCGATAACCGCGATAACTATCGTCAATACAAACTTCCATACCGTACAGCCAATCACCATTAATATCGTGACGCGAGGCATAACCATTTCCGGTGATTTCATGCCAGGTATGCGGCTTTAAACCAATCTTCTCGGCAATACGAAAAGTCGCACAATAACCAACCAATTCGTCGCCAACCATCACGACAATCTGCCCTTGGGCAAAATTATTAATCTGCCCGACAATCGCCGCAGGTGAATAGACTTCCATTTTTAGCGGTTTATAGACACGTTCAGACAAAGCAACAATGGCGGGAACATCTTTTACCGTCGCATTGCGTACCGTTAAGTGCGTATTGGGGTCACGCAGAGGGTTAATCGTTTTACTTGGCATTGCTTCCTCGCAGATTTATCAAGACATCAAACATAAAAAGGTTATACGCATTTCACGCGACAAACTCAAATTGAACCCTTTATAGGTACTCTCCTTTACAACGTAGATTGCGCCTTTCCCCCTCGCGCCGCTTTCTTTATAGTAGGCACCCTCTTTTACCGCGAATGAGAAAGTTACATCATGGCTCAATATGTATTCAGCATGCATCGCCTTGGCAAGATAGTACCGCCCAAGCGCGAAATCCTTAAAGATATTTCCCTCTCTTTCTTTCCCGGCGCCAAAATCGGCGTACTTGGCCTGAACGGCTCGGGTAAATCCACGCTCTTGCGCATCATGGCCGGTGTGGATCAGGATTTTAATGGCGAAGCTCGCCCTATGCCGAACCTGAAAATCGGCTATTTACCTCAGGAACCGCAGCTCGACCCAGCCAAAGATGTTCTGGGTAATGTGCAAGACGGTGTCCGCGAAGCGGTAGATGCGCTAGCCGAACTCGACCAGATTTACGCCGCCTACGCCGAACCCGATGCCGACTTTGATGAGCTGGCCAAAAAACAAGCCAAGTGCGAAGACATCATTCAAGCTTGGGATGCCCACAATCTGCAACACACATTAGAAGTCGCCGCCGATGCGTTGCGCCTGCCGCCATGGGATGCCGACGTGACTGTGCTTTCCGGTGGTGAACGCCGCCGTGTGGCTCTGTGTCGCTTGCTATTGTCGCGCCCCGATATGCTCCTGCTCGACGAACCCACCAACCACCTGGATGCCGAATCCGTTTACTGGTTAGAACAATTTCTGCACAACTTCACCGGCACCGTCGTGGCGATTACCCATGATCGCTACTTCCTCGATAACGCCGCTGGTTGGATTCTGGAACTCGATCGCGGTCATGGCATTCCGTACGAAGGCAACTACACCAGCTGGCTGGAACAGAAAGATGCGCGTTTAGAACAAGAACAACGCACTGAAGCTGCGCACCAAAAAGCATTGAAAACCGAACTGGAATGGGTGCGTCAAAACCCTAAAGGCCGCCAAGCCAAGAGCAAGGCGCGTCTCGCTCGCTTCGATGAATTGCAATCGCAAGAATTCCAGGCGCGTAACGAAACCAACGAAATTTACATTCCGCCGGGCGAGCGTTTGGGCGATAAAGTCATCGTGCTGGAAAACGTGAGCAAGGGGTATGGCGACCGCCTGTTGATCGATAACTTGTCACTGAGCATCCCCAAAGGTGCAGTGGTAGGTATAGTCGGTGGTAACGGTGCGGGTAAATCAACCTTGTTCCGCATGATCGCCGGCAGGGAAAAGCCGGACAGCGGTACTGTCACTCTCGGTGAAACCGTAAAAGTCGCCTATGTAGAACAGAGCCGTGAAAACCTCGACGATAAACATTCTGTCTGGGAAGCCGTATCCGGCGGTGCAGACGTGCTGAAAATCGGCAACTACGAAGTGAGCTCGCGCTCTTACCTGGGTCGCTTTAACTTCAAAGGTGGCGATCAACAAAAACGTGTGGGTGAATTGTCAGGTGGTGAACGTGGCCGCTTGCATTTGGCCAACACCCTAAAGCAAGGCGCTAACGTGCTGTTGCTCGATGAGCCGTCAAACGACTTGGACATCGAAACCCTGCGCGCCTTGGAAGATGCAATCCTCGCCTTCCCCGGCTGCGTATTGGTGATCTCGCATGACCGCTGGTTCCTCGACCGTATCGCGACTCATATCCTCGCCTACGAAGGCGACTCCGATATTGTTTTCTTTGAGGGCAATTACACGGATTACCACGAGGATTTCGTCAAGCGTAAGGGCAATGATTCACAACCCAAGCGTATGAAGTACAAACCACTGAAAACTTAAACCCCAAGGGCAGCTCATACGAGCTGCCTTTTCTGCATCCAGTACCACACTCTAGAGTCAAATAACCTATAACTAATGACGATACGATTAATATCTTCTGAGACGGAGCACCTATGCGACTAAAACACATCTTACCCATCTTGCCATTCGCGGGGCTGGCAAGCAGCGCCCAAGCAGCCACCGGAGGAATAGACCTAACCAATGCTGCTGTTGGCTTTTTTGCTATCGGGGTCTTTGTAGTTGCCTACGCCTTGGTAATGGCTGAAGAGGCGCTACACCTGCGTAAATCCAAACCGGTACTGGTTGCCGCTGGTATCATCTGGATCGCCATAGGTATTGTGTATACCGCAGCGGGTCAACAAGAGGCGGCACAACAAGCCTTCCGACATACTCTCCTCGAATTCTCTGAATTGTTTTTGTTTTTATTGGTGGCCATGACTTATATCAACGCCATGGATGAGCGCAATCTATTTGATACCCTGCGGGTATGGATGATCCGAAAAGGTTTCAGTTATAAAACCCTGTTCTGGCTAACCGGTATTTTGTCGTTTTTCATTTCTCCCATTGCCGACAACCTAACCACCGCGTTATTGATGTGCGCGGTGATTATGAAAGTCGGCGCAGGTGACAAACGTTTTATCAATCTCTGCTGTATCAATGTGGTGGTTGCCGCTAACGCTGGCGGCGCCTTCAGCCCCTTCGGCGATATCACCACGCTGATGGTTTGGCAAGCAGGCATTCTGCCTTTCCATGAGTTCTTTGCCTTGTTTATTCCAGCCGTTGTTAACTTTGGCGTGCCAGCATTGATCATGAGCTTTTTTGTTGAAAATCGTAAACCCGAGCCAGACACCAGTGAAGCCACGACACTCAAACGCGGCGCGCGCCGCATTTTGGCATTATTCTTATTCACCATTGCTACCGCTGTAGCCTGCCATAGCTTCCTCCATTTACCGCCAGTACTAGGCATGATGATGGGCTTGGGTTATCTGCAATTTTTTGGCTTTTTCCTACAGAAAACACTGCCCCGATCATTGGAGCGCAAACGCGCCGATGCAGAGCGGCGCGGCGATATGGAGGCCATGCGCCGCTTGGGCGACGTTATGCCATTCGATGTGTTTAACAAAGTCGCCCGCGCAGAATGGGATACCCTGTTGTTCTTCTACGGCGTAGTAATGTGTGTAGGCGGATTAGGCTTTATGGGCTACCTCGCACTTATGTCTGATTTGCTCTACAACAACATGGGCGCAGTAACGACTAATATTATTCTCGGCGCCGTCTCAGCGGTTATCGACAACATTCCGGTTATGTTTGCGGTAATCAACATGCATCCGGAAATGTCTCAGGGGAACTGGTTGCTCATCACCCTCACTGCAGGTGTAGGCGGTAGCATGCTTTCTATCGGCTCGGCTGCAGGCGTTGCGCTTATGGGTCAAGCGCGCGGCTACTACACTTTTATGGGCCATTTGAAATGGGCACCGGTAATCGCTCTGGGTTACTTCGCTAGTATTGGCGTGCACTTATGGTTGAATTCTTCGCTGATGTAATTAGAAGCGACAAATAAAAAAGAAAACGCAGATTATTTTTAATAATCTGCGTTTTTTTTATTCGCCAAATAGCCAATTGCCCTCTACATTTTTGTCAGTGCAAAATTTTAATAATTATTGCACTGCAACAATGACCTCGATCGTCATCTAAATCAACAGCTACGTTGCAGCGGTAATATCGCGTAATTCCCACGGTGTTATTGCGCCGGCTACTATGATCGTGGTTGCTCATATTGTATCGATTTATATTATGAGTAGTTTTTACTGCAATATTTTTTAATCAGAATTTTTCGCCAAACAGGGAGTTGATACACAAGCGAAATAACTTAACAAACATTTAATCAAAATAAGGATTTGTTATGGCCCAGCTTACATCCGCAACACAAGTATTAATTGATACTGATGCCGATTTTGATGACTACCTGGCGATGCTTTATTTACTCAAGCACCCCGCCATTCAAGTGACTGGCATTACCGTCACCGGAACCGGTGATGTTCATTTAACACCCGGCGTCAGTAATGTCAGCAACATGCTCACTTTGCTTGATGACCCCCTTTCTTTAAAAACTCCTGTCGCACGCGGCGCCAAAGCACCGATGATTTACAGCAACACCTTCCCCGGTAGCGACCGCACCGCAGCCAATGAGCATTACAACGCGAATTTTCCTGCAACCAATCCCACACCAACCATTGATTGCGCGCACACTTTTCTACGCAATTATTTTATCAACAGCACTATGCCAACCACGGTATTGTGCATTGGCGGCGGATCAAATTATGGGCGCCTGTTTGAATCAGCCAAAAACGATCCGGAATTGCGTGCGGCGCTGAAAAAAAATCTCACCAAAATCGTAATGATGGGCGGCAATTTGCTACCGCAATTTACGCCACCCGGATTTGACGGTGCGCAGGGCAATATTCAGGCAACCATGCAGCCCACGCCCTACTACACCAATAAAGTTGCAGAATGGAATATTTTTGTGGATGTACTCGGCGCGCAGGAAATTTTTTCCAGTGGAATTCCCATCACTCTGGTTGCATTAAACGCAACCCAACAAGTTCCTATCACTGCTGATTTTGTGGAAAAAATAAAACGCATCAATAATCCCGCCACCAACTTTCTTTACACCGTGTTAACCAGCAGCACGATTAAAGATGGAATTGGTAAATACCTCGACTTTTGGGACCCACTTGCAGCTTGCGTGTTAACCAACCCATCACTGGTGACTACCCAAACCTTATCGCTGCGTATCGAGCAAGAACTCAACGAAGAAGATGATCATTCAGGAATGATCATCGTGGATAAGAGCGCAGGCTGTCCGATCGACGTTGCTCTCAGTGCTGATGCCGAAGCGGTCTACAGCACCTATTTGGAAATTATCGCGCGCTAAAAAAAACAGTATTTTGCATACTAAAAATATCGCAATCACAATTTTCCATTACCAAAACATTTTAATTATTAAACTTATCTGATTATTAATAAGGACCGTGTTATGAAACGCACTTTATTTGCACTCGCCTGCGTGCTTGCCGCCAATACAACGCTGGCCACCAACACCAAGACTGAAGCCTATCGCAATGCCGCTATACCCGCACCAGCAGACTGGCAAGGCCCCACCTTTAAACTGAGCCATAACTACCCCAAACAGCAACCAGCTGCATGCACTCCCGCTGAATGCCCTTGGTTGGCAATTGATTTGAATATGGATAAAACCGATTTTTCCGCAGCGGGCATACCCTCCTGGGAAAAAAATTCGGTGTACAACCAATACATCATGAGCATTCTGGATTACGTCAAAAAAGGGCAAACCCTCGACCTGAATAACACGGAGGGATTTAAAACCCAAGTTGATGGAAAGGAGCAATGGTTTCATATTCCCTGGATGGCATTTAATCAACACACCGGGCGCGAATTTGTACACGGATTAACTAACGAACGCACTGCAGTTATCAGTGATTTTTACGGCGAAGAACGGCAGGGTTTATACGCGCTGCCC
>CAXAVL010000189.1:0-8998 GCA_963971905.1 uncultured Cellvibrio sp. | reverse complement strand
TCAACGGTTATGCCGGAGCAGGCACCATCACCATGGGCGGCTACGACTATCACACCGGCGACCGCTCCACCGGCGAAATGCGCGATTTACGTGCGGGCCGCTGCATCGGCGCCTGCATTGAATACGCCGCGCGCAAAGGCATGCCGGTGATGATTTATGTGTTCAGCGACGGCTCGGTGTTCAGCAACGGCATGATCGACGACTCAGCGATGGGCGGAGGTAAAGGTGTCTGGACCGGCGACGACCAACAGACCGGCGCCGCGTTCTTTCTCGTCTACAACCCCGCGCGCCGCGCCGTACTCATCGGCGGCAGCAACAGCGACCCCAACACCATTAGCGATGCCCAGCGCGTACACCAACAGATCGGCTATATGCGCGCCAGTGGCGATGTAGAAACCGGCTCCGGCATAGGCGCTGCCAACAACGTTAATACATTGGTAGAAACCGTGGTGCTCAACTACATGGCACTGCACGGCCAACAAAACCAATTCGGCAGCAACTTCCCCGGCAACAGCCTCGGCAACGCCGCCACCCTCGACAAACTCACTGCCTTTACTCCGATTTGCAATGGGGTGATCTCGCAGCCGGTGTAATTTTCAACGCATCGACAGCACATAACAAAACGCCGATACTGCCAGCCAATATCGGCGTTTTGTTTTATGCATCCCAATAACTACCCTGACACGGCATTCACCAACAACAATAAGTTCTCGGATTTGCGTTATGAAAAAACCACTCACCTTTTTTTGCAGTGCTATTGCACTGCTTAGCCTTTCTCACATATCCAGCGCCAGCATCCTCTGGCAGGGCAACTTTGAAACGGGCGATATTGCCCAGTGGAATACCCCCATTAATCCCGCAGGTTTATCGGTTGTCAGCGACTGTGTATTTGATGGCAAACACGCAGGCAAAGTGCGTCTAACTGGCGACGATTCGTTTTTGTGGAAGGGTAATAAATTTTTAAATCGAAGCGAGTTTCATCATCGCCGTGCAGCGGGAAATACACACGAAGGTAAAGAGACTTTTTTTGCGTTCAGTTTTTATCTGCCAAAAAAACTCAGTGAGCACAAACACGAATTGGGTTATTGGGAATCCGATAAAAGCTGGCAACAAATGCTGCGCTTTAATATTGCGGGCAGCGAATTAAGTTTTCAGGAAACTGCCGCAAAAAAAGTTTTGTGGACATTACCGGAAGGCGCTGCGCCGGGGCAGTGGCATCGCATTGCCATGCATATCCACTGGTCAACCGATCCGGAAGTGGGATCAGCAGAGGTCTGGGTCAACGGCAAACATATGGGCAAAAACCATTTTAAAAATTTGCCAGCAAAAGACGCCTTGATGTTTACCCAAATCGGTATTTTGCGCACGCAAGAAAAAATTATAGAGGAAATCTTAATTGATGGCGCTATGGAGACTGACAACCTAACGGAATTACTGGAGCGGGATAAACACTTGGTGGGTAAAACCTGCACCCCCTAATCAGCAAACAGGCATATTAAAACTCAAGCAACTCAAAAACTCAGAATACAACTAGTTTTTCAGGCTTATTTTGCTTAATTACGCCTGCCTATTATTCCTATAAATAACAATTGAGGCGCCAAATCGCTGCTAGACTCAACATTAGGTTGCTAATGGGTTTTTTGTCATGTATCGGTTGCGCTCTTCTATTTTGTTAATCGCGACACTGCTGTGGGCCACTACTGTATCGGCGCAAACTGATATGCAAGTTTGGCATCGTTCGCCGTTAGATTTTGGGATTTTCCGCTATGTGTATGACATAGAAATCCTGCGGCTAGCATTGGAAAAAACCCGCCCAACCTATGGCGGCTATCAACTACACGCGATTCCACCCGCCAACTTTACGCGCATGCTGCACGCTTTGCGCAATGACACCTACCCCAACATGGTGCTCGAAACGAGCTATGATCAAAAACTCGAAGAATCAGACGATCTAAGTTTTATACCTTTTCCGTTGGAGCTAGGCATCATTGGTTACCGGATTTGTTTTGTAAATCCGCAGGTGAAAGAGGAAATCCAACAGATCAACGATCTGCGTGAATTGCGCCAATACACCATGGGGCAAGGCGCTGACTGGGCAGATATAACCATTCTGCGCCACAACGGATTTCAAGTTGCAGAAGTCAGTAATTACAAGAGTTTATTCAAAATGGTTGCAGGTGGCCGCTTCGATTTACTTTGCCGCGGCGCCAATGAACTGATGAAAGAGTACGAGCAATATAGATATATTGGCAATCTGACTTACGATGAAAGTTTCGCCCTAGTCTATCGCCTGCCGCGTTTTTTTTATCTCAATAAGCGCAACACTGTTCTTAAACAACGATTGGAAGAGGGCATTAAAATGGCCTACGCCGATGGGTCGTTACTGGAACTCTGGCGCCAACACAATTTACACAGCATCGAATTTGCCCGCCTACCTGAACGCAAGTTGTTTTATTTGGATAATCCGTTAATTAACGACCTCCCCAAGGATTACGAACAGTATTTGATTGATCCGCTAACCATGCGCTTTCCTCAAGACATTCTTACACCCAATTAAGTACCAGCGTTTTCGCCATCCCTCAATGCGATCCAACGCACTCTGGCGTACCTCAGCCACCAATGCAGATCACCGACAATCATCCTGCCGCCTGGCTTTAGGTTCAAACACCAATGGTTATAAGCATCTAACTAATTATCATTAGTCATTAACGCATTCGGCTGATAGCCTGCACGGCCTTTTTACTGACGGTACAAACCTCACCGTTAATAGCGCCTTGTGTGAGCAATATTTATGGATTTACAGCTAGGTTATGTCATCGCCGGATTAGTGGTTGGCTTTATTGTAGGCATGACCGGCGTGGGCGGCGGCTCGCTAATGACCCCAATCCTGCTTTGGTTCGGCGTGAGCCCGGCCAACGCGGTCGGCACTGACTTACTCTATGCCGCAATCACCAAAGCAGGCGGTATTCATGTCCATCACAAAAAGAAAAATATTGATTGGAAGATCACCGGCGAGCTAGCACTGGGCAGTTTGCCTGCTGCCGCACTCACCTTGTGGGCGCTGCACGGCCTAAGCCTGGACACTGACACGCTTAATCGGGTTATCAAAACGACTCTCGGATACGCGCTCATTTTGACCGCGATTGCCATTTTGTTTAAACGCAGAATTTTTGATTACAGCAAGAAAAATAATAGCTGGATCACCCGCATGAATCGCCGCAGCCAGATGATTGCTACGGTTATAACCGGCATGGTACTCGGCGCGGTAGTAACCCTCACCTCCATCGGCGCTGGCGCCTTGGGCACGGTTGCGTTGTTTATGCTCTACCCGCTGCTACCTACGGTGCGCCTGGTAGGAACAGAAATTGCCCACGCCGTACCACTCACGCTCGTCGCCGGAATGGGTCACGCCGGCATGGGCAACGTGGATTGGGGGCTGCTAATCAATTTATTAATCGGCTCACTGCCGGGCATTTACCTCGGCAGCCATTTAGCCAACCGCGTCGCCGACCACTACCTGCGCCCGGCACTGGCGATTATGCTGGTGTTTGTGGGAATTAAATTATTGTGGTGATCGATACACGTCACAATCTGCAGACAAAAAAATGGCGACTCTCGGGTCGCCATTTTTGTTTCACTCTTCTTTTACTGTCCGCCGCGATAGCCAGTAATCCAGCAAAAAATAAACTCCTAATGCTAAAGCTGTAATCTGAGCCGCAACGCCAATTGCAGCCGGGCTTGAATTGTCTTGCCCAAAAAAAGCAAACGCAAAAAACATCGCCCCTGCAATAAAAGTGACCTGCACATAACGCTTGCCGCGCGACGCCGGTCGCGGCTGACCGGTAAAGTACCAACCAAAACTACCGTACAAAGCGAGCGCAATAACCATCATATGTAAAGCTGACAGCAAAACGTTACTCGCAATAAATCCTGCAATATTGAGGAGTATTGGCACTAACCCCAAGCCTGCCACGGCCAGTGCGAGTTTGTAGCGGAAGACAGATGGCACCGGCAGCATTTCTGCATCTGAATTTGACTCATCAAATAACTCTGCCAACTCCACGCTCAATGTGGCCGCCAAACAAACACGTGTTTCGCGCGATGCTTTACCTTCTGCCTCAACCCGCTGGATGGTACGCAAACTCAAGCCGGAGGCGAGCGCGATCTGCTCTTGCGACCAACCGAGCTGAGTTCGCAGGTGACGGATCTTGGTGGAGGATATTTTCATCTCTTGTGCAAAACTGTCCATAAGTTGGGCTCCGGTAATAGTAAGGACCAACAGAGCCTAGTGGATTTGGCTAATCGAAAGCTACGACAGTTAGCCGCCAGTACCGTCTATAAGCCGCCAACATCACCCCACTTTCTCCGGCGGTGGTGCGACACGCAAGACTTCCTCCATCGTCGTCAAACCGGCGGCGACTTTTTGCGCGCCGGATAAACGCAGGGTGCGCATGCCCTCTTTCATCGCCAGTTTGCGCAATTCCTGCAGGTTGCAATCGCCAGTGACTTTTTCTTTGAGGGTGTCTGAGAGCATAAGGATTTCATACAAGCCCTGACGCCCGAGGTAGCCGGTATTGCGGCACTCCAAGCAGCCCACCGGGCGATAGACCTTGGCGGGCAGATTTACTTTCCAGGGTGCGACCAATTCCTGCCAGTGTGCCTGGGTGATTTCGCCCTCTTCTTTGCAGTGTGGGCAAAGGGTGCGCACCAAGCGCTGCGCCATCACGCCGAGCATGGTGGCGTTGATAAGATAAGACGGAATGCCCAAATCGAGCATCCGCGCGACGGTTGAGGGGGCATCGTTGGTGTGCACGGTGGAGAGCACCAAGTGGCCAGTGAGTGCGGCTTGGACTGCCATCTGCGCCGTTTCCAGATCGCGGATCTCGCCTACCATGATGATGTCCGGGTCTTGCCGCATCAGGCTGCGGATACCGGCGGCAAAATCCAGCCCGATTTTGTGGTGTACCTGGGTTTGATTAAAACGCTCCTCCACCATTTCGATAGGATCTTCAATGGTACTGACGTTCACTTCATCGGTCGCCACTTGGCGCAGCGATGAGTAGAGCGTGGTGGTTTTACCCGAGCCGGTCGGACCGGTCACCAGCAAAATCCCGTTAGGACGCGTGAGCATGGAATGCCAGCGCGCGTAGTCGTCGCCCACCAAACCCAAGTCGGCAAAACTGCGCTGCAACACTTCCGGGTCGAAAATCCGCATCACCAGTTTTTCGCCGAATGCGGTGGGTAAGGTGGACATACGCAGCTCGATTTCGCTGCCATCGCTGCGGCGAGTTTTGATGCGGCCATCTTGCGGCTTGCGTTTTTCAGCGATATCCATGCGCGCCAAGACCTTGAAACGGCTGGTGACGGCAGTGGAGACGTTGGCGGGCAACTCGTAGACGTAATGCAATACTCCGTCGATACGGAAGCGAATGCGCCCGACTTCTCTACGCGGTTCTATATGAATGTCGGAGGCGCGCTGGTCGTAGGCGTATTGCAGCAGCCAATCGACAATATTAACTATGTGCTGGTCGTTGGCGTCCGGGTCGCTGGCACTACCCAACTCCACCAGCTGTTCAAAATTGGTAATCGCCGAGGCAGCGGTTGCACCGCTGGCACCGGATACCGAGCGGGCGAGAGTGTAAAACTCCACCATAAAGCGTTCGATATCGGCAGGGTTAGCCACCACACGTTTAACTGCACGCCGCGCGACATGTTCTACCTGCGGCTCCCAACCCGCCATAAATGGTTGGGTACAAGCGATAACCACATGATCTGCCTCGACTTTGACACAGAGAATGCCGTGGCGCTTGGCAAAGGCATAGCTCATCACCTCGGTACATTTGGCCACGTCGATTTTCATCGCATCGATATGAAACAGTGGCAAGTGCGCCTTGCTCGCCAGCCATTCAGTCAAGGTATCGCCATCGAGGTTTTTGCCGGGGCGCCGTACATCTTCCAGATTTTGGGTGGCGATATAGGCGAGCGGGTGCATGATCGCCTGCTCGCGAGTGCGCGAGGCACCGAGCAAGATATTGGCATCGACCTGTTTCATGCGTCCATCGGCGACCAGATCCTGAATCAAGCCGCGTAAATCCAATACCCGATCCAACACCTGCGCCATCTTATCGTTCCTGTTTATTGATTGGAGATCAACGGATTGTAGCGACTCTAAGGCCAAGAGTCTGCTCAATGGCGCTCAAGTTGATATCGCCATTTTGGGTGCTATCGGCCACCTCCGGTTGATCACTCGCGAGTCATGCCCCAAAAAGAGTCACAAAAACATCATAAAAATGTAATAAAGCCGCGTGACCCTGAGAGACGATCTTTCTATACTGCACGCACTTTTAACCGGAGGGGGATTTCATGCCTTTTGCAAACCTGTCAAACCTGTTTGGTCGTTCGCCCATCAAACCTATGCAAGAGCATATGGCCTTGGCTGTCAAAGCCGCATCGGAATTGATCAGTTTTTTTGACGCCGTTACCAGCGAAGACTGGACGCGTGCCAGCGAAATTCAACAAAGCGTGGTGAAATTCGAAAACGAAGCCGATGAGATCAAAAAGCACCTGCGCCTTCACCTCCCAAAAAGCTTGTTCCTGCCGGTACCGCGTACTGACTTACTGGAACTGCTGACCATGCAAGACCGCATCCCCAACCGCGCCAAAGATATCGCCGGTATTATTATGGGCCGCCGGATGACTATTCCGGCCAGCATGAAAGACCAAATGAATGAGTTTGTGCACGCTAGCGTAGCCGCAGCCGAACAAGCTCTCACCGCTATCAACGAACTCGATGAACTGCTCGAAACCGGCTTTAGTGGACGCGAGCTGACTGTCGTTGAAAACATGATCAAGGAATTGGACATTCTGGAGGAGAAAGCAGATCAACTGGAGATCGGCGTTCGCACTTCACTCTTCGCACTGGAAGCACAATTGCCACCAGTCGATGTAATGTTCTTGTACAACATCATCGACTGGGTGGGTGATATTGCTAACCGTGCCCATGACGTAGGCGGCCGTTTACAGCTGCTGCTCGCGCATTAATCGCTATTAATTTAGGTATTTCACCATGACTTTATTTGCTGAATACGGCCACGTGCTGCTTATTCTTGCCTGTGTGTTCGGGCTATTTATGGTCTGGGGTATAGGTGCAAACGACGTAGCCAACGCCATGGGCACCTCGGTGGGCTCGCGTGCGTTAACGATGAAACAAGCCATTATTGTGGCGATGGTGTTTGAATTTGCAGGCGCCTATCTCGCCGGCGGTGAGGTGACTGAGACAGTACGCAGTGGTATTGTCGAGCTGAGTGTTATGTCTGAGCACCCGGATTTATTCGTGTTCGGCATGCTTTCTTCGCTGCTCGCCGCTGGTAGCTGGCTGTTAATCGCCAGTATTCTGGGCTGGCCAGTATCCACGACCCACTCCATCGTCGGCGCCATTATTGGTTTTGCGGCCGTGGGCATCTCCGCTGAAGCGGTGCAGTGGGGTCAAGTGTGGGGCATAGTAGCCAGCTGGGTAACTTCACCGCTGGTTGCGGGCATTATCTCTTTCTGGATCTTCCGCTCGGTGCAGCATCTGATTCTGGACACCGAAGACCCTTTTGCCAATGCCAAACGCTACATACCTTTTTATATGTTCGCAGTCGGCTTTTTCCTGTCGATGGTGACCCTGCTTAAAGGCCTCAAACACGTTCTTAAATCCCATCAGTTTGAACTTAGCTTCCTTGAATGCACCATGATTGCCGCGCTTATTGGGCTACTGGTAGCGGCGATTGGTATCTATATGATGAGCCGAATCACTCAGGATAAAGCTGCCGACAAACACAACCGTTTCACTAGCGTTGAGCGCGTGTTTGGGATCTTAATGGTGTTTACCGCCTGTGCCATGGCATTTGCCCACGGCTCCAATGATGTTGCCAACGCAGTAGGCCCCATGGCAGCAGTGATCAGCGTGATCCAATCGGGAGCGGTGAGCGCAAAAGCGACTGTCGCCCCCTGGATTTTGTTACTCGGTGGTGCGGGAATCGTGGTTGGTTTGGCTACTTATGGCTACAAAGTGATGATCACCATAGGCAAAAAAATCACCGAGCTGACCCCAAGCCGTGGTTTCGCCGCTGAGATGGCTGCCGCTGCGACAGTGGTAATTGCCTCCGGGATTGGGATGCCGGTATCCACCACTCACACACTGGTAAGCGCGGTATTGGGCGTTGGTTGGGCGCGTGGTATTGGCGCACTGACCCTGCGCGTGATCGGCAGCATTTTCGCCTCTTGGGTCATCACCCTGCCCGCCGGTGCCGGCCTGTCAATTCTGTTCTTCTTCTTTTTCAAAGGTGTATTTAGCTAAGTTTGTTTTGCTTATCACCTCAAAACCCGAGCCGGTCATCCGCCTCGGGTTTTTTATCGCCTGCCAATTTATCCCGCCGCGCTTGCATTTTTAGCCACAATCGCCGATAACAAGCCGACCTACATGATTGAGCTATGCCATGAGTATTGATTTCAAACGCTATCAGGATCACCTGCAAAATTTGGTTTCCTTGCCATCGGTTAGTTGCGCCGTGCCCGAGTGGGATATGAGCAACCGCGCGGTGATTGATTATCTCGCGAGTTGTTTTGCCGATTTAGGTTTCAACACTCAGGTGATGGAACTGGCTCAGGCCGGCAAAGCCAACCTCATCGCTACCCTTGGCCGCGGCGAAGGTGGATTAGTATTGGCGGGACATAGCGATACGGTTCCCTATGACGCCAATCGCTGGCAATCCGACCCCTTCAGGCTCACCGAAAAAGACGGCAAGCTCTACGGTCTTGGCGCTACCGATATGAAAGGCTTTTTTCCGGTCATTATCGAAGCGGTCAAACCCTATATCGGCCACACATTTAAACACCCGCTGATTGTGCTCGCCACCGCCGACGAAGAGAGCAGTATGAGTGGCGCCCGTGCGCTGACTAAAGCAGGCATTCCCGGTGTGTCGCCGCGCTATGCGGTGATTGGCGAACCCACTGA
>CAXAVL010000188.1:0-8999 GCA_963971905.1 uncultured Cellvibrio sp. | reverse complement strand
GGCAGCGATCAATACCGACGGCTCCCTAGCCAGTTGGAATCCGACGGCGAGTCATGCTGTTTCCGCACTGGCAATTAGCGGCAATACGATGTATGTCGGTGGCAATTTTTTACAGGCAGGCGGGCAACCACGCAATCGCCTAGCGGCGATCAATACTGACGGCACCCTAAGTAGCTGGAATCCAAATGCGAGTGGTACAGTTTTAGCTTTGGCAATTAGCGACAGCACTATCTATGCCGGAGGTGAATTCACACAGGTCGGCGGGTTGGCGCGCAATCGGCTGGTGGCTATCAATACTGACGGCACCCTAAACGGCTGGAATCCGGATGCGAACAGTCGTGTCAGCACCTTGGCGATCAGCGGCAACACCGTCTATGCAGGAGGCCGATTCACCGAGGTTGGCGGGCAGACGCGCAATTACTTAGCAGCGATCAAGACCGATGGCACACTGAGTAGCTGGAATCCACATGCGAGTAGCATTGTCAATGCCTTGGAGATCAGCGGCAGCACTGTATATGTCGGGGGCAATTTCACCCACATAGGAGACCAGCAGCGCTATATGCTGGCGGCTATCAATACTGACGGCACCCTGACCAGTTGGAATCCACATGCGACGGGTGCTGTTAACGCCCTAACGATAAGGGACAGCACTGTCTATGTCGGGGGTAATTTCAGACAGATTGGCGATCAGGAGCGCAATCGCCTAGCGGCGATCAATACCAACGGAACACCGAGTAGCTGGAATCCAAATTTGAATGGTAGTGTCTTAGCTCTGACAATCAGCAATGGTACTGTCTATGCCTCGGGAAATTTCACTCAAGTCGGCGGACAACCGCATATTTACCTAGCTGCTATCAATACCCACGGTGCCCTAGTTAACCAGAATTTGGATGCGAACACTGTGGTCTTTGCCCTTGCGACAATTGGCAGCACCGTCTATGCCGGGGGTGCTTTCACCAAGGTTGGCAGCGAGGTTCGCTATGGCTACACCAGTCTCGATGCTAGCACCGGCGCGGTGCTGCCTTAAATTGGACTCAGGGTAACGCCTAAAGAACAAAAAAATGGCCACATTGCTGCGGCCATTTTTTTGTGATCCAACCTACTGGACGTATCACTCCGTAATTTCATACCCCTCTTCACGCAAGCGCGCGATTTTGTAACGCAGAGTGCGCGCGCTGATGCCTAAACGTTCAGCGGTATTTTTGCGGCTACCGCGTTCGTTGCGCAGGGTGGTCATGATGATTTCGTATTCGCGTTGTTTAAGGTCATTACCCAACGCCGGGTTATTCAGCGATGAATGATGCACAGGTTGGTTGCTGACCAACGCGATATTATCCGCGATGCCGCCGACCGGAAATTGGCTAGCGCGGGCGTAGGCTTGGGCAGCGAAAGTGGAATCGCCAGCGGGATCAAAATCTACGCTTGAGTTAATCGCTTGTGCAGCTTCTAACAGGTTTGGTTTTTGGCTGTAATTGCTTGGGCTTTGTGAGTAAGGGCCATTTGCACCTAAACCTAAATCATCGGCTTGAATGGATTTTCCTTCCTGCAAAATTAATGCGCGCTGCATGATGTTATCCAACTCGCGCACATTGCCCGGCCATGGGTAGGCCAATAACATTTGTTGCGCTGATGCCGATAAGCTGACGCCGCGACGGTTTTGTTTTTGCGCGTGTTTTTGCAAAATCTTTTCTGCAAGCGGGATGATGTCTTCAATGCGGTCGCGCAACGGCGCCCACTGCAAAGGCAATACACTCAAGCGGTAGTACAAGTCTTCGCGGAATTTTCCGGCGACAACATCGCTGCGCATATTGCGGTTGGAGGTGGCGATGACACGCACATTTAATTTGATGGTTTTGCGGCCACCCAAGCGCTCTACTTCGCGCTCTTGCAATACACGCAATAATTTCGCTTGCAAACCAATATCCATTTCTGAAATTTCATCGAGCAATAAAGTGCCGCCATTGGCTTGCTCAAACTTACCGGGGCTGCTGGTGTGCGCGCCGGTATAGGCGCCTTTTTCATGACCGAACAACATGGCTTCTAACATGTTCTCGGGAATCGCTGCGCAGTTAATGGCGATAAACGGTTGATTGCGACGGGAGGAATGATCGTGAATATAACGCGCGAGCACTTCTTTACCGGTGCCGGATTCACCGACGACTAATACAGTGGAATCGGATTGGGCTACGCGGCGGGCGAGTTGCAATAATTGTTTGCTGGATGGCGCCATGGCAACGGGTTCATCACCTTCGATTTGTGCCACACCTAAATGACGCGCAACAGTTTCCACGAGTGTTTGCGGCGCAAAGGGTTTCACTAAATAATCCACTGCGCCCTGTTTCATTGCATCGACCGATTCAGCAATGCTGGCGTAGGCAGTAATTAACATCATCGGAATTTGTGGGTATTCTTGTTTTACGCTACGCAATAAATCATGACCACTCATTGCGCCCATGTTGACATCAGACACAATCATGCGGATATCGCTGTAGCGCGCTAACTCATGCAGTGCCGCTTCGCCACTATTGACGGCAATCACCGAATAATCTGCTAGTTGCAGCGTATCTGTTAATGCTTCGCGAAGATTATTGTCATCTTCAACAACCAAAATTTTAATCGCATTTTCAAATGCAGCTTGTTGCAATGCTAACGCCATGATTATTCTCCTAAGATGTAAAAGTCGCGAAAGGCAACAGCAAACTTGCACAAGTCCCCTTGCCCAAGGTTGATTGCAATAAAAATTTTCCGTGGTGTGCCCGCGCGACAGCTTTAACAACACTTAAACCCAAACCTGTGCCCTGCGCTTTGGTGGTGACAAATAAATCCCCTACAGATGCAAGTAATTCAGCCGGCATGCCTGGCCCTTTGTCGCACACACGAATCCATAAACGCTGCTCTTCTGTGTTGAGCGATGTATTCGCGGTTGCATCATTAGGAATTTGCGGATACACATTAAATTCCACACGCAATGCGGCTTTGCGATCTACCGCTTGAATCGCGTTATTGACTAAATTTAATAGTGCGCCGATTAACGCGTCGCGATTGCATTGAATATATTGTTCGCGACAATTGATCACCCACTCGCAGGTAGATTCGCTGGTCATTAACGGCACTTCCATTGCCTCGGCTAAATCGGTCTGCAACTCAGCTACGCTAATCACATCATTCAATGCGAGTTCGCCTTTAACGTAAAACAGCATGTCTTGCACTTGGCGCTCGATATTATTCAAACGGCCGAGAATTTTTTCGGAGAATTGTTGGCGACGGTCATCATCTAACTTGCCACTGCACAAATGACCGGCGTACAACATGGCAGACGATAGAGGCGTGCGAATTTGATGCGCGAGCGCACCCATCATTTTGCCCAACGCAGATAAGCGTTCATGGCGACTTAATTCGCCCTGCAAACGACGGGTTTCGGTTTGATCGGTGAGTAAAATAATTTGACCATCTGCACCCAGGTTGCGAGTTTGGATGCTGATTAAACGGCCATCGCGCAGTGAAACTTCGTGGCCATCGTCTTGACGCGGCGCAAAACAGCGCGCAATAACCTCGCGCCACAATTCACCCTGCAGAGGCTCACCTAATAATTCAATCGCGGCGGGATTGGATTCGGAAACGCGCCCGGAGGAATCCAGCACCACCACCCCACCGGGTAAAAAATTGAGCAGACTTTCTAGGCGATTAGCTAATTTTTCTTTCTCCGCTAGCTCCTGCAAGCGACGATCGCTGAGGCTGGAGAGCTCTTCATTTAATTCAGCAACGCGGTTTTCCAATAAGTGATACGAGTCGGCAAGCTGCTCAGACATTTGATTGAACAATTCAAACGCGTGTTTTAAATCCTGACCTTTTTCACTGATCGCCTTATCCAGCGGCAAGGGCGCCAGCAAGGGCTCAGCTGAGCTGGCAGCCAAAAGACCGGAGCGCGCCTTAATAGCACCGCCGACCTTAATTACATTGGAAACCGCTTGCGTCATAAAAACCCCGAATATTCAATTCACGCTGTTTTTCATTTGATCACCGTCAATAAACCAACAGCAATAATTAAAAAACACACCTTTAGGGGAGTAATTGCAAGCCTAGTGCCAATTCATTTTATCTTTACTTATCAATAGCTTAGAAATATAACCACAAACACAAAGTCAAACATTTGGCTGAAGCATTGTTGATGCAGAGCACTCTCCCTATAATTCGCCACTTCATTTATCTATGTACCGGGTCCATTAATGGAAGCCTTTTTTAGCTCAACTTTCGCTGTCGCCATCGCCGAAATTGGCGATAAAACCCAATTGCTCGCACTCTTCCTCGCCGCCCGCTATGGCCGCCCTTACATCATCAGCCTCGGGGTATTGGTCGCTACTTTGGTGAATCACGCCCTGTCGGCATGGCTTGGTGCTGTCTTAGCGGATGTCATTCCAGCCGAGTGGATTAAATGGATAATTGGCGGCAGCTTTATCGCCATCGGCCTGTGGTTACTAATTCCCGACAAGGAAAATGATGAAATGGGGCGCTTTGCTAACTACGGCCCTTTTGTCACAACACTGGTGTTATTTTTTCTGGCGGAGATTGGCGATAAAACCCAAATTGCCACCGTCATTCTCGCGGCGAAATTCAGTGCCGATATGTGGATGACACTCGCGGTGATTGCAGGCACCACCTTCGGGATGCTACTGGCAAACGTGCCCGTTATTTTTGCCGGGAAATGGTTAATGGATAAATTGCCGCTCGGCTTTGCACACAAAGCGGCTTGTGTTTTGTTTATTGGGTTGGGGGTTGCAACCTTGATGGGGATGGGAGCAGAACAATAAATTAATTATTCCTATTCAGCATTAATCTTTCAAATACCAATCATCCCGATAGGTTTTTAACATATCGGGATATAACACCGTCATCACAGTGGCGATAAGGCCGTTCACAAAACCTTCTGGAAAAGTCATCAATACAAAAACAATAAAATGCTCTTGAGTAGTGGCGAGTTGAACTTCACTACCGGTGATAGCAAACAACAACATGGCGGCGAGCCCGAGCCAGATGCAACTTAGCATTGCGCCAAAAAATCCCACGCCCCAAAAATAGGTGAAGGGATTTTTAAATCTCCAGCGATCCACTAGCCAAAGCACACACCAAGCCCAACTTACCGGTACAACAACGCTCAAACAAAAATCCACCGGAAAGGTGCTTAAATCAACTTGTGCGACGGCAACATCCCAATCCAAACGAAGCGCATGCAGTGGCACTTGGTAAATTTCCAATGCAACTAATGCAGCGGCGCCAATTAAAATCGCCAGACTCCAACCAAAAATCATAGTGGTGACTGTCATCAATAATGGGTGGATGGCCAAGGTATCGCGCACGGAAACTTGCAGCAGCCACAATAAAGCCAATGCAAGAATCGTTGCAAACAATGCGTGCTGCCGGGGCTGACTAACCAGTAGCTGTCGCCACGGCGCGTAGCGAATTGCTAATACCAAAATTGGAATTGCAATACCAAGGCTTAACCAAAACAATAATTGGCCGGGAGGAAGGAGCAAATTCATAACGTCAACTCGAGTGCGCCCGCAACAACCGAACGCAACTCTGTATTACACCAAAGCCTCGGCAAAACCCTGCCCTTGCAATACGCCGCGAATTTTTTCTGCGGTTTGTTTTAATTCTTCGCCATCGGCATTTTTGGCAAAATCAAAACTTAAATCGTTCATTGAATCCATCGGCACCAAATGAATATGGGTGTGCGGCACTTCGAGCCCGGCGATCATTAAGCCCACACGGGTAGCGGGATAGGCAATTTTTAATGCATTGGCGATTTTGTGGCTGACTTGCATAAGATGCGCGGCGAGATCCAGCGGCAAATCGCTCCACTGATCAATTTCTTCGCGCGGAACCACTAATACATGACCTTGGCGAATTGGCTGGATAGTCAGAAATGCAACTGCTTTATCATCCTTCCAGACGAAGTTGCCGGGAATTTTGCCTTCCATAATCATTGTGAAAACACTTGCCATAACTACCTCCTAAAAAATGTTAATAAACAGCAACACCGCGCCGCAGCAATTCGCGGGCGAGCATTTCATCGACTTGATAAATCGTTTCATCGCGAAACTCTATGTACGCGACCTTATGTTTTTTGTATGCCTGATTTTTTTCGAGCTCACCGCTGATCACTGCCGCGCGATTATGCTCTACAGCGAGCTCATCCGCCCAGCACTCGATGCATAGCTCTACTTCGGGCAGATAAAAATCGGCAGTCGCCGAATCCAGATCCCACAACAATTCATAGTCCCGCGCATGAATCAGCCGGGTGAGATAAAGCCAATTATCGATTCGGCGCTGCATGGCGTTATTGACACTGTGTCCGTCTAGTGTCAGCTGACCAAGCAATCCTTCATCGCCCTTTATTTGCAAGAGTGATGAAATCAGCTCTGGCTCATCCAATATAGTTTCCGGCCAAGTCACAAACGGAATACCCGACTCCGCTTCTTGCTGCTGCCCGCCTATCGCCTTACCTTTGGGCGACAACAACCAGCCGCGAATATGTTTTTTAATCAGCCCTTTTTCTGCCAGCAGTAAATTCACCAGGCGCGCGGGTATATCCCACTTGTGCGCCAGATTGGTGGCACTGAGCGGGGCTTCTGGCAACAGCTTTAATAAAGGGTGCTGTTGAATAGACTCAGGCCAGGCGATGTATTCACCGTATTTGGGGTGATTAACGTAAATGCCGCCTTCAAATTTACCCTTCTCGGTAAGCTGCCAATGGTTATCGACCTTTACGATCCAGCCGCCCGTGGTAAGCAGGATAAATAATTCTTTGCTTTCTTTATTAATCAACCGCGCCAGTGCAGTTGTGGAGATGTGTCGTTCAGCCATACCAGAATCCTTATTAAGGCTGTGAGTGTAAACCCAGCCATGCGCGTCGAATAGTCTCTCGATCACTGCCATTGCTACTGTCGGCACTGTCGGCACTGTCAGCACTATCGGCGCTTATGCAAATCTGTGACCAAGATTGACTCGCTTTAGCACTTATTTGCGATGCACTTCAAATTTCACTGGCCTTAAAAGCTACAAGTGTCTATACTCCGCGCACTTTCAGTGACCCCTCTCTTGATCGTGAATGTCTAGCCTTGGGGTGATGCTGATATGCAATCGGTCATGCGAATATTCTATTCGCGGATTGCAACAGAATCTGCCTGGCAGATTGACACGGGACTTCGTTGATTTAATCGCCCTTTACGACTGCATTTGTGCCCTGACTCATCGAGTTATTTTCACACGCAGCCGAATCTTGTATGTAGCTCATACGCGTTGCGATCCAATCATCGCCCCCACTTTATTGTGTTTGCCCATTCACTGTTGCCTTTTTTATCGGGCGATACTTTTGCAAACACCCATTAAAAAACCAATAAGAATCTAACCGTAGAAACAACAGATGCGGCATTTTGCTGCGGTCTTGTTATTTTTTGCGCGAGATTTTTATGTTTAAACACAGGTTAATACATGTCTGACCCTATTATGTTTTCCGATTTAGCCCTTTCTGAACCCGTTATGCGCGCCATCCAAAAAGTTGGCTACGAGCAACCATCCCCCATTCAAGCAGCGGCGATTCCCGTGTTGCTTGCCGGTGGCGATATTCTCGGCATGGCGCAGACCGGCACGGGTAAAACGGCGGCATTTGCACTGCCTTTGTTGTCGCGTATCGACACCAAACAAGCAGAGCCACAAATTTTGGTTTTAGCACCTACGCGTGAACTCGCAATTCAAGTTGCTGAAGCTTTCCAAAAATACGCCAGTGAAATTCCTGGCTTCCATGTACTGCCGATTTACGGTGGTCAGGATATGACTAGCCAGTTGCGCTCATTAAAGCGCGGCGCCCACGTTGTGGTAGGTACACCAGGCCGCGTGATGGATCACCTGCGTCGCGGCAGCTTGAATTTGAACAACCTGAAAGCACTCGTGCTCGACGAAGCCGACGAAATGCTGCGCATGGGCTTTATCGATGACGTTGAATGGATTTTGGAACACACACCAAAAACCCGCCAAACCGCCTTGTTCTCTGCCACCATGCCGAAAGAAATTCGCCATGTGTGCAACAACTATTTGAACAACGCTACCGAAATTAAAATTGCCAGCACTCAATCTACCGATGCGAATATCGAGCAGGTTTATTGGATGGTCAGCGGCACCAACAAACTGGATGCATTAACCCGCATTCTGGAAGTTGAACCCTTCGACGGCATGATTATTTTCGTGCGCACTAAAACAGCTACCGTTGAACTCGCTGAAAAATTAGAAGCGCGCGGTTATTCTGCCTCTGCACTCAATGGCGACATGAACCAACAATTGCGTGAGCGCGCGATTGAACGTTTAAAAACGGGCAAATTGGATATTGTTATTGCCACCGACGTTGCCGCACGCGGTATCGACGTTGAGCGTGTAAGCCACGTAGTGAACTACGATATTCCTTACGATAGCGAAGCTTATGTGCACCGTATCGGCCGTACTGGCCGTGCCGGCCGCAGCGGTAAAGCCATCCTGTTTGTTGCTCCGCGTGAAAAGCGTTTGCTTTACACCATCGAAAAAGCAACCAAAAAACCTATCACCTTGATGGAATTGCCGAGCGGCGCCACCGTTACCAAACACCGTATCGACCAATTTACGCAACAAATTACCGATACCTTGGCAGCGCAATCTGACCTGAGTTTCTTCAATGATTTGCTGGCTGAATACAGCCACAAAAATGATGTATCGCCAGAGCAAATTGCCTCTGCCCTCGCCTACTTGTTACAGCGCGAGCGCCCATTGCAAGTGAAGTTTACCGATGTAAAACCTGAGCGCGAGCGCAGCAGTCGTGATGATCGTGGCGGTCGTGATCGCGATGACCGCGGTGGCCGTGACGGTGGCCGCGATCGCGGTTCACGTGAAGATCGTCCACGCCGTGAACGCAACGACGAGAACATGGATCGCTACCGTATTGAAGTAGGTCGCAACCATGAAGCGCGCCCAGG
>CAXAVL010000187.1:0-9058 GCA_963971905.1 uncultured Cellvibrio sp. | reverse complement strand
AGTACATCCACTTTTAACAAACGCATGGATTCCAAATCTTCTTTATCCCATTGAATGAGTGTGCGATCTGGCATGCTGGCATTTTCAACGGGCACCAGGTCACTCACTTTGTTTTGCGATATAACAAAACCACCGACGTGTTGCGACAAATGCCGTGGAAAACCTAAAATCTGTTCAACTAATTTAAAAAATAATTGCAAGGTTTTTTGTTGTGTTTGCAGACCAGCGAATGCGACTCGCGTTGGCAGATCAGTTGATCTATCCCACCAGGCAATATTTTTTGCAAGATGATCGACCAACGAGGCATCCATTGCCAATGCTTTACCTACATCGCGCACAGCACTGCGCGAGCGATAGGTAATAACTGTAGCGGCTATAGCAGCGCGCTCGCGTCCGTATTTGTCATAAATATACTGAATCACTTCCTCACGGCGCTGGTGTTCAAAATCAATATCAATATCCGGCGGCTCATCGCGCTCCTTCGAAATAAAACGCTCGAACAATACGTTGATTTGACCGGGCGCGATTTCAGTGACGAACAGGCAATAGCACACCACGGAATTTGCCGCCGAACCGCGCCCCTGACACAAGATCTGTTTGGAGCGTGCATATCGCACCAGATCATATACGGTGAGAAAGTAATATTCGTAGCGCACCTCTTCAATCAGAAGCAGCTCTTTTTCCAATAAGGCATCGACAAAAGTGGGCGCACCTTCTGGCCAGCGCTGATGTTTTCCTTCATTGACCAAGGTGCGAAGGTGTTGAATGGGCGTTTGGTTTTCTGGCACCAACTCCAAAGGATATTGATATTGCAATTCACTGAGTGAGAAATGACACAAGTCAGAAATTTCAGTGGCTTGCTCAAGCAATACATCCGGGTAGAGCTGCATTAAATGATCAACGGATTTCAAATAGGCTTCTGCATTGGGTTCTAACAAGGTGCCCAATTCATGAACAGGAATGGAGTGGCGAATGGCGGTCAGAACATCTTGTAAAGGCTTACGCTCACGTACATGCATGAGCGCTTGCGGGCAGGCCACCAAAGGAATATTTTTTTTACGGCTTAGTTCCAACCAAATCGCAAATTGCTCTTGCTCTCCCCCGCTCCATTGATGATCAATACCAATCCACAAGCGCTCTCTGAATGCTTTGGATAATTGATCTATAACAGCGTCAGGTGCAATACCACCGGCTTCCAAATAGCCAAGCCAAATAATGAGACAGTGCTGCAAGCGAAATCGCAAATCCTCAAAATGCGCTTCATACTCGCCTTTAGGTGAGCGCCGCCGGGCCAGCGTGATAAAGCCGGAAAGTTCCGCGTAAGCCGTGCGGCTAGGTGCAATAGCAATAAGCTGCATGCCATTGGTGAGTTTAAAGCGACTGCCGATGATTAATTTAAAATCCAACTCTTCCGCAGCGACAAATGCTTTGACTATACCGGCAAGTGAGCACTCGTCGGTAATGGCGATGGCCTCATAACCCAATTCGGCGGCCTGATAAACCATTTCCGGTGGGTGTGATGCGCCCGTCAAAAACGTAAAATTAGTTGTGGTAAATAATTGAGCGTAACGCATAGGGGTTTCTCTGTTTTACTTTTAGCATTTTCAATCAGGAAAAAATGCCCTGCACAAACCATTGTTGTTTGTGCAAATCCCAAAATAACCACAGCCGCTGTTGATCTTGTCGCAGCCCAATAAAATAATCCCGCGCACTGGGCTCGCGCCACCAATTGCCCTGAATACGCTCCGGGCCTGCAATCAACGTAATTCTGCCGCGCCAATAAAGGCCTTGCTTGCGCACTTCAATAATTACAGGTTCATCCAATAACCACGCGGGGCGTTGCGCACGCTGGTGAATATTCGGCAGCGCTTGTTGGCAGGTTTGCGTTAGAGAAATTTTTTGATTGGTATCACGGGGAAAATATCCATCCTGATAACTGAGCTTGTAGACAGAAGCATCACCCAAACGCGCCTTTAATTTTGCTGCCGTGATTGAAAAACTTTGGCGATTGATTTTTCGCCCAGGTTCAAAATCGAGCGCATGAGTGCGGCCTTGCAGAGGCAGAGAGTCACGACAAGACAGTGTTAGCCTGTCTACCTCAAAAGGCAGGTCGCGGTTTTCCAATTGAATCAATGAAAGATCAAATAACAATTGCCATTGGCTCTGCGGTGAGTCCGCATAAATTTGCAATGTATTTTGATTGCGATAGATATCCGAGAGCGTCCACTCAATGTGTTGGGTTTGTAATTGCCGCTTCTGTAAATACTCGGCCAATTGCTGTAGCAGCGACTCCATGGGCTGCTGTAATTGATCAATTAGATGCAGTGGATAATCAAATTGCAATTGCTCGGTAAAAAACTCTTTGGGCTTGAAGTGAGTTACCGGTTTTTCAAACAGCGAGCGCTGCTGAAAATCCTGATCAATACCGAACAGGTCACACAGGTAGTCAGCAAACGTCTGGCCAAACCGTTTTTTAAAACTGCTGATACTCTGAACTTCAATGTGCCGGGCTATATCGCCCAAGGTCACAAAGCCGGTTTTTTCCAAGGCATCCACTTGCTTGGGAAAATCATGCAGGAAATCAATCGGCAACCGCTTTAAGCGTTCGATAAAATCCGCTCTGTCACTCTTGTCGTCGATGGGATAATGCACAAACGACAGCAGCCAGGCAGCGGCTTGGGAATGCGCCAATCCCATCGCAAGAGTCATCTTTCGTTGCGTAAAAAGTTGGGTAAAAAATTGCTCGATTTTATTGCTGAGCGCTTGCGCACCGCCGAACAATCGCAAACAACTTGCAATTTCCAACAGCAAACCAGACTGCGGCTCATGTTTACTGCTGTAGGTTTCTATGTAGGGGCTGAATTGATACATACTCTCTGCTAACTGTGCGAGACACATCTGCTCTTTGTTGTTATCGCGCTCATGCAGCACACAACCCGTCAGCAGCTGGGCAGTGGTAGGATTCATATCAAGCTGAAGACCTGCCGCTGCAGCGGCAGAATTCATCCAATACAATCCGCGCTTGTCATTCACCACCAATGGCTCAGGCGAATCTATAGCCAGATTTAGCGCGTGAGCCGGTAAATCCGGTAGACGCAATGCCAACCACAACCGCCGGGCAGCTTGGGAGATGAGGTAGATTTGGTCACAAACCACCACCTCAACGACGACCGCGTCGCCCGCCATGAATTGGCGTGACACTCGCAATTCTGGGTTTGCTTTTGCCCTGCTGATCCAATTGCTGATGCGGCAACAACCCCTTCCACGCAGCTGGAAGCGGTAAATCAATTGCACCTTTGTCAGCAACCAATTCTCCTTTTTGTTTAAAGATGCTGACTGACAACTGCTCCAACTGCCACTGAAGGCTCAGGCGCACCACCGCCGGTGAACTTTGATCGCGAACTGCATCTGGCCGAAAGAGCACATAAATGCCCTGCCCCTCGGTTGCGGCGAGCGCACATTTGCGCAGCTCGGTATAACTCAATGCCTGCTGGGGTTGCCAGGCCATCACCGCATCGCAGGCATCTGAACGCGCAAGCTCGATAAAGCTGGAGAGAAAGTCCGCCTTGTCTTTCGCCTCCACTATTAACAATCGCTCAAGATCCATTCCCGCCTTGAGCAACGCCTGGGCAAAGGGGTTCGCCGGTGGATTAAGCAGTACCACCAAACCCCGCTGGTTAGCCAGGAGCGCAGGCATTAGCAATTGCCACTCGGTATGGCTGGTTGCGCGCTGGCAAACCTCAATCAAACTTGCCACCGGCCACCCACCACCCAGCAGCCGCTCATTGAGCTGGGGATATCCACTATCCACCACCAACCGCAAGGGGACCTGATGCGACTGCCCGCGCCAAATATCGCTCCGGCAAAGCAATTGCTCCAGGCTTGTCGCATTGGGATCGGTGGGAATCAGTTTCATGATGAGATTATTGCTCGCATACTGTTTATGCGTACAGTATACTTGCAACAACCAATAAGACGTCAAGCAAATGCATTAGACGAATTTGCGCTAATGCATCGCCCACCCACTGCCAAATACTTTCAATTGGGGGGACTTGTAGTAACTTAATCCTACACAACCGGATACCGTATTTTTAGATGCATTAGCGAATGAATAATTTAGCCCCCGATCTCGCGCCGGATTACTACCTCAAAAACTTTCGCTTTTTATTGGATTGGGTAAATGAGCGCTATGCTGATTTGCTCAATGTTGATGAGCAACATTTCATCCAACAATTTAATCAGCTCGACCATGATGCACAGTGCTTGTTAGTAAGGTTATCCAGCCGTAAAGGCCCGTTATTTCGGCGCGATAAATTAGACTACAGCGAGATTGCATCGCTTGATCTGGCTGCACAACAACTACTTGACGCAAAGCTGCTACAAACAGAAACCCCCATTGCGCTGAATGTGCTGTGTAACAGCCTGACCAAACCAGAATTACTGTTGCTGTTTGGCGAGCAGCTGGCAGGCTTAAAACAAGCGCGCAAAGATGTGCTTATACAGACTATTGCCAGCCACTTTACTGAACCGCGCCGCTGGCAGGATTGGACCCGGAATCAATTTGGCACTGCCTGGTATTTGGATAACCAGCGGATTATCCGCACCTTGTTGTTGTTATTTTTTGGCAATCCCTATCAAGATCTGACTGAATTTGTACTGCAAGATTTAGGGGTATTTCGCTACGAAAATTACACTATCGACCAGCAGCATCGCATCTTCAAAAGCCGCACTGAGTTGGATCAATATCAACATCTGATGCAATTGCGCGAGCAACTTGATATAGCACCACACAGCGAAAGCCTGATCGCACTTGCTGCACAAATACCCGCGCACTGCGACACTGAAAAATTGCAGCGGCGACGCGCCAAATTGTGCAATCAACTGGCCTATGCATTGGAACGCAACAATGAATACACGCTCGCCTTGCAGCTTTACGAACAAAGTCATTTGCCGCCGGCACGGGAGCGGCGAATTCGCTTATTGGAAAAACAAGAAAAATACACCCATGCCTGGACGCTATTAACCCAATTACTTGAGCAACCATTGGATGAGCAGGAGCTACAAGTAGCGCAGCGCATGGCTCCGCGCTTGGCCAAAAAAATCAGCCTCAAGATGACAAAACCTGCGGCCGCAAGTATTCGCACGCAGCAGCTGCAATTGCCGAAACTCATCGATGAACAAGGGGGCGCGATACGTGTTGAAGAAGTGGTACGCCGCTCGCTCGATAGCGCCAGCGCGCCATGCCTCTATGCCGAAAATGCATTATTCGGCGGATTATTTGGTTTGTGGCTGTGGCCGGAAATGTTTCGCAGTACTGAGGGCGCTTTTGCCAATCCATTTCAGGCCGCGCCATTAGATATGTATCAAGAAGATTTTGTTATTAAGCGCCCAGCTATAAATGCGCTCTGGGCAACACTGGAAAGCGATGAATATTGCCATCACATTCGCCAGATTTGGAAAGAAAAACACGGCATCGCCAATCATTTTGTTAATTGGTCATTTATCACCAGCGATTTACTCGATGTAGCGCTGCATTCAATTCCGGCACATCATCTATCGCTGATTTTTAAACGATTCCTGTTTGATATAAAAAATAACCGCAGTGGCCTACCGGATCTTATTCAGTTTTATCCTGCGCAAAAAAACTATCGCATGATCGAGGTAAAAGGCCCAGGGGATCGCATTCAAGACAATCAACAACGCTGGCTGGATTACTTCGCTGCACAGGGTATTCCGGCCGAGGTCTGTTATGTCAGCTGGCAGTAAACCCAAAACGGTTGCGATACGGACGCTAGTGGAATTTGCTGCAAAACGCGGCAGCCTTGACCGGCGTTTTACGCCAGCACCGAGTGGGCAAGAAGGTATTGAAGGCCACAAAAAAGTGACCGGAAAACGCCACAGCGATTATCAAACAGAAGTCAGTTTGAGCCTTACCTATGAAGACATTACCTTTCGCGGTCGCGCCGATGGATACGATCCCAACCGCCACTGCATTGAAGAAATAAAAACCTTTTATGGCGATATTGAGCGCATACCCGATAATCACCGCGAGCTGCATTGGGCACAGGCAAAGTGTTATGGCTGGCTTTATTGCGCACAACACGGTTGTGACGAAATCAATTTAGCGCTGATTTATTTTGAGCTGGCAGATGAACAGGAATACCCATTGGAGGAAACCTGGGCAGCAGACGAACTCAAAGATTATTTTGAACAACTGGCAGAACAGTATTGCGCGTGGCACAAGCAACTAATGCAGCGCCAACACCAACTCTATGCGTGGTTGGAACAGTTGCAATTCCCCTACGGTAATATGCACGCCGCGCAACGGCTAATGGCAGAAGCCGTATACAAAGCAGCCGCGACCGGTCGTGTCGTCATGGCAGAGGCACCCACCGGCACCGGAAAAACACTTGCTGCGCTTTTTCCAACACTTAAAGCCATGCCGCGCACGCCCGTGGATAAAATCTTTTATCTCACCGCCAAAACCACGGGCAAACAATTAGCGTTGGAAAATATTGCATTAATCGCCAGTGATAAAAGTCAAACAGTGCCGCTGCGCACGCTGGAATTAACCGCGCAAGAAAAATCCTGCCTGGAACCCGATAAAAAATGTCGCGGAGACTCCTGCCTCTACGCGCTGGATTTCTACACCAAATTACAAGCGGCGCGCCAAGCTGCTTTGGCTGCTCCAATTTTAGACAAACACGCACTGCAACAACTTGCGCAAGAATTTACCATCTGCCCGTTTTATTTGGGGATGGAAATGGCGCGCTGGGTAGATATAGTTGTCGCCGATGTGAATTATTATTTCGATGGCACACCACTGCTGCTGGCACTCACCAATGAGTTTGATTGGAAGCCCAGTCTATTGGTCGATGAAAGCCACAACCTTATCGATCGCGGCCGGGGGATGTATACCGCTGAACTACATCGCGCCGATTTACTTATCGCCAAAAAATCTGCGCCCGCTGCCGTTAAAAAGCTGTTGGATAAAATCAACAAAGCATGGTTGTCGTTACTCAAAACAATTCCCGCCACACCCGATAACTACACAAGGCTGGAAGTATTGCCAGAAAAACTGGGCATGGCGTTAGAGGATTTCTGCAATCGTTATATTGAGTTTTTGCAACAGAACCCGGATCACCCGATACAAGAAAGTCTGACGCAAGAGTTTTTCTATGCCGCGTTAAATTACCAGCGCATTGTGGATATTTTTGATCAAGATTTTTGTGTCGATCTACACGGCCTGGGCAGCAAAGAAGAAATACTCACTCTACGCAATTTAATTCCCGCCCATCAATTAGCCGCACGGCTCAGCTTCGCCCACTGCGCCTGTTTCTTTTCAGCCACATTGCACCCAAACGATTACTACCAAACCTTGCTCGGCTTGCCCGACAACACGGTGCAGGTAAAAGTCCCATCGCCATTTAACAGCAATCAACTGGAAGTGAAAATCGCCACCGGCTTATCAACCCGCTACAAAGACCGCGCCACCGCGATTCGCCCGCTAAGCGAGATTATCCTTCAACAATTACATGAAACACCCGGCAATGCCTTGGCCTTTTTTTCCAGTTATGAATTTTTACAACAAGCAGAAAAAGAACTACGCAAACAGCTGCTTCTCTCAAATATCCAACTCGTGGTTCAGTCGCGGCGCATGAGCGAACAAGACCGGGAGCTTTTTATCACCCAATTCAATCAGCAAAATAATTTATTAGGTTTAGCCGTATTAGGCGGTGCATTTAGCGAAGGAATAGATCTGGCAGGTGACTCACTAAAAGGCGTCTTCATCGCCACCCTCGGCCTGCCCCAAATCAATCCCATTAATGAACACCTACGCACGGTGCTGCAAGATCAATTCGGCCAAGGATACGACTTCACCTACACCTACCCAGGCATTCAAAAAATCATCCAAGCAGCCGGAAGAGTGATTCGCACAACCTCAGATGAAGGGTATGTATGGCTGCTAGATGAACGCTACCACCAACCCAACATTCAAAAACTATTGCCGGATTGGTGGTTTGGGGAATGAACGGAAAAAAACTAAAAGCAAAATCACTTTGAGTTTGTAAATGATGGGGGGCAGCATTCGGTCGAGTCGAAGACTAGCGCGCCGCATTTAGGTAGTAGCTTCCTGCTCCCGCTCTTTCAATTTAATACAGCTGACACTCTGCCTTTGGTAATCATATCGCCGCACTTCATGCTTTTCGCGCAAATCTGTGGAAAAATGCCACCCTTTAAACCTATCAACAGGCGGGTAGTCCTGTTGATACAAAATCGAAAGTGATCAATAGGGATCAATGGAATCAGGAGCAAGGTAGTATGAGTCATCGTGAAGCCCCCCGCTTAAGCAGGCACACATTTAAACGATTTTATCCGCTACGCAGTACGGAGTTGAACATCCAGAACCCCAGGTTTTTACCATCCCTATTACGAACCATTTCCTTGCTAACAATCCTAATGCTCGGGGTAACGGCTTGTGGCGGTGGCGGTAGCGGTAGCGGTAGCGGTAGTAACAGTATTAACGAAAGTAGCAGTATAAGTAGCAGTAGTAGCAGTGCTGGCAGTGTCGGTGCTGCACCTGTTGTTATGCCGACCGTTCTGTCCAAAGTCGTCGAACTTAATTGGGCCGATACCGGTGCTGATCGTTACAACCTGTATTACTCCACCGATGCTGATTGCGATATTGCTAAATACAACAGCTGTGCTGGCGGCACCATGCAAGCCAATGTCAGCGCCCCATTAACCGTACGCGGTTTAAACAATAACCAGATTTACTATTTTCAAGTCGAAGCGGTCTACAGCGGTGGTAGCGCTTTAGGCAGCCGCAGTGCCAGGCCGAATGCATTGGCGTTTGGTGGTGTTGTCCAAGCCATTGCTGTGGCGAGTGATGGCACTCAATATGTGGGTGGCAACTTTACTCAGGTGGGGGCAACCACTGGCTCAGGCGTAGTGCTGGATACGGAGGTGGGCTTCCTGTCCGCGCCTATGCCGGTCGTCAACGGTACAATCAACACCGCGATAAAGGATGGCAGTGGCGGCTGGGATATCGGTGGGG
>CAXAVL010000186.1:0-9088 GCA_963971905.1 uncultured Cellvibrio sp. | reverse complement strand
GCTCAGGAAAATGCTCGCACCGCGTTAAATCCAAACCCTGTGCCGCCATAACCTGCGCATCACCAACCGCTTTCACGCGACCACGCTCAACCAGCAACACACCATCAGCAAAATACTCAACACCCTCACCCGTTTGCGGATTAGGCGCATCGGTAAAATGCAAAATTTGCGCACGAAAGGCGCGAATATCAGCAGCAGTCATAACCAGCCTTAACAATCAGGGGAGCAGAGAGAACACTATAAATGATGTAATCGTATTACAGCGAAAAATCTTATCTTCAACACGTAAAACGTTCCCACGAAACAATTACAGAGTAATGCGGCTTCGTAGGTTGGCGGTGAGGAACGAACCCCAACATGACCATATTTCCACCAAAGAAACCGCCACGAATAAATACCGTTATTTTTTACAGCATCCCTAAAACAAAAAATCCTGCTCACAACAATGCAGCGGGATTTTTTCATCAGAAGAGCGTGCTTCGCGAAGCAAGCCGCCGAACTTCGCAGTTCGGCCAAAAAACGGAAACTGGGGGAGGAGCGCATTAATCGGAAGGTACAATGATATTGGTGGCAGTTGCTCCCAGCTATTACCCAGTAGTTTGATAAGCTGTGACATTTGCTGAGGATTTAAATGCTAAATACCCGCCAGAATACTCTGGGTTTCCAGTAACCTCCACCCAGTCTGAGGAATTAAGCTCAAACTTTGAAAGTGCTTCATAACTTTTAAATTCAATTTCTGCCAAAACCAAACCCGATAACTCACCCTGGAATTGATCATAAATAACTCTACGCTCAGAAAACTCTTCGATATATCGTCTCTTCTTTAGCGATGAGCCATTTAACATACCCAAGGCAAGCAGGTCGTTTTCAGTTAAATTTAACGAGGTTATAATGCTTGTTTCGGCTCCCAGATCGGTAGCTCGTTCTTTTCTGGTTAGTTTCCTTCCGATAATTTCACCAGTATTTGAACTTTCAATTCTAAGCCTAAGATTTGAATTTTTTAAATAGTGATCATGAATATCAATATATGACTCAGGAAGAATTTCCGGCAAATTCTTTAGCAGAAATTTCTTTTCGATTTCATAGCGCGAATAGTTACCGACATATCCAGCTAACACTTCTATTCCTCCCGCCCTGATGCAATTTAGAAACTTGGCACGGTCTAGCTGTTGCGATTCGTAAACTCATCTGCAATCTACAAGCCAATCACTCAAACAAGCCATCACCCGCAACTAAACGCACTACAGTATCGCGCCCGTCAGCTACAACGCTTAATAATAACCAACAAAACCAAAAGATCACCTTATATTTCTGCTGTATTCAACATACAAACCCTGCAACAATAACCAATCTCAGCTTACACAGGCCTACACCATGACCACCACCCCAAACAAACTCCGTATCGACATAGTGTCCGATGTAGTCTGCCCTTGGTGCATTATCGGCTACCGGCAGCTGTAACGGAAACAGCGACACCCTATGAACTCCACTGGCATCCGTTTGAATTGAATCCCGATATGGCTGCAGAAGGCCAAAATTTGCGTGAGCATTTGGTAGAAAAATATGGCTTAACCAAAGAGCAATCGGAAGCCAACCGGACGAACATAGCCGCTGTAGGCGCTGAGCTTGGTTTTGAGTTTCGTTTCAGCGACGACATGCGCATGCATAACACATTTAATGTTCATCAACTTTTGCATTGGGCCGAGCAACAAGGGCGCAAGCACGATTTGAAACAAGCATTATTTGCTGCGCATTTTACGCATCGCAAAAATTTATCGGACGATACGGTACTGGCCAATGTTGCCGCAGAGATTGGCTTAGCGCGGGACGAAGCGCTCGCAGTATTGGAAGATCGACGCTTTGCCAATGATGTACGAATTTCGGAGAAATTTTGGATCGATGCGGGCATCCGCGGTGTACCCGCGATCGTATTTAATCAACGCCACTTGGTGACCGGCGCGCAAGGCACTGAAAATTACAAACAAATTCTGACGCAGTTAATGCAAGAGACAAACTAAGTTATGGCAAGCCTAATCAATGCAGATTTTGCACAACGCGTTGTAATTCGACCTGACGATTATCACTGGGTTGACTCACCCATGCCCGGTGTTGAACGCATGATGCTCGACCGAATTGGCGATGAAGTTGCGCGCGCGACATCGATTGTGCGCTATGCGCCGTTTAGTGAATTCTCGTCGCACACGCATTCCGGTGGCGAAGAGTTTTTTGTGCTCGACGGTGTTTTTGCTGATGAGTACGGCAGCTACCGAAAAGGCAGTTACATCAGAAACCCTATAGGCACATCGCACACACCCAAAATTGGCAAGGAAGGCGCGATTATTTTTGTCAAACTGCAACAGTTCAACGCCGCCGATATAAAACCAACTGTTATTGATACACAAACAACCGCATGGCGCCAAGGGCTAGTAGACGGCTTAAGCGTAATGCCACTGCATGAATTCGAAGGTGAACACGTCGCCTTAGTGAAGTGGGCACCGAACACACAATTCAGCAGCCACCGACATTGGGGTGGCGAAGAAATATTCGTACTAGAAGGCACCTTCCACGACGAACACGGCCAATACCCCAAAGGCTCATGGATCCGCAGCCCTCACCTAAGCCAACACCAACCCTTCACCAAAGAAGACGGCGCATTGATTTATGTGAAGACGGGGCATTTGTTTTTTAGATAATCTTTGTGTGAACCACGCACATCATTTTTTTAGTAAAAAAGCCCACTCACTGCAAACTGAAAGGGCTTTGTATACACGGCAATAACAAACGTTAGCGATAATGCTCCGCACCATACAAACGCGGGTTTTGCTCGCTTATTACGCAAGCTTCTTCTCCGCAGTAGTTAAGAATACCAATGTAGAAGCTGTCATGTGCAGCATGTATGCGACTAAATAATCCGGCACTGTTGTTGGGGTAGTGCCCTGACCATGACCACTTAGTTTATTTCGGCCAGTTGGAATACCACTTTCCAGCATGCTACGCAGTGAACTCAACTGCTGCTGCCAAAATGCTGGAACAAGATCATTATCAAAACAGATTTGGATTAGCGCTTTTGATGTCGCATTTGGTTGATATGCCCAATTTCGCTTATCACAAATAGCCTTCATGGTACTTTCAAAGGATTTCAAACAATCATTGAGAGCCTCCTTATTTTTACCATGGCGATAATGTTCGTAAGCGCTTAAAAATTCTTGTTGTGCACCTTGATAGTTTTTCTCATTAAGCAGTCGCAATGCTGGCTTTACAGCTTCAGCATGAAGAAGCTCTGAATCTACTCGAACAATTTCGCCTTCAACAAACTGAAAGCCTATACCATGCTCCTTGAATCTTGCATTCAATTCACTTATAGCTGCATCCACATTTTTGGAGGCGTTCTGTTTTCCTAAGTATTCGTATTTTCGTGTCAGACGATCAATATACCGAAAACTCAACTCGACTATATCAAGTTGCTTTTCAACATCGTCAATTTGCAAGAGGTAATTTGCCAACTCATTCAGATACATTCTCCCTTGATACTTTTCTGCCGTAGGGAGTTGAAACAATCCATATTCTCTGCAAAGTGTATCCACAATAAATTTATAAGCAGCTTGAACATTCGGACCACAACTATACTGGGCATAATAGTTTTCATCGCTCCCAAGTGCTTCCGTCCAAATATGAATGATTTGTACTCTCAAAGCATGTGGTAAGTTATCGTAGACATAGACATCAGGAACATCGCCTCTTAAAACTTTTTGCCTTTTTGAAAATAGGTCGAAGATTGCCATCAATGCTCCTTCTTAAAAACTGTCGACTGGATGTGAGCTACAAAAAAACTCTGTCTTACTGTTGCTGTTCAAATAACAGTGGAAACAATCGCCCTGTTCTGTTCATGTAGGCTAAGTACTCATCGCCATAATGTTCATGCATCAATGCTTCCTCATGCTTGACTCTTAATACATACAAGAAAAAGAACGCCAGAAAATAGGCTGGCCCGACAACCCAATTACCGATTAACGACAATTGTGAAAGCGAGAGCATAAAAACAGCGGTATACATGGGGTGGCGGATATTTTTATATACACCATGAGTGATTAGTTGATGATTTTCTTTCAACTCAAGCATGGGCGAAAATTGAATATCCAGATCTTTATGTGAACGCCAAAATAACCACAAGCCTGCTATTGCCAACATCGAACCAACAACACCTTGATAGAGACTCACAGGGTAGTTTGAAAAATTAAACCAGGGCGTGAAAATATACAGCAGCGGCATGGTGAGTGAGCCAGTGAACACGCAGAGCAAATTAATTCGCTCTTTTAGGGTGACATCGGATTTCACTTTTTTGAGTTTTAAATTTTTCTTTTCGTAGGGAAAGCGAATGAAGAAGCAAAGAACCAGTGTTGCAATAAAAATAAAATCGTAAATATCCAAATGCTGCATATTATTTCCTATTCGGTTTAGTTATCACATCGCGACATACCATTCAGATGAAATGTGTGTGGTTCACACGTCCGATAGCCGCTTCATCATACCAGCCGTCACAAACAAATATGTAACACCCGCATAAAGGCTTGTGTCACCCCGTTTCGCCAAAGGCCAGTGCCCCACAAAGCCGCATAACAAACGCTGCAATAGACGACAATACCTAGCACAATCAATGGCTTACCTTTCTTAACGGTAACTTGTAATATAATATGCCACACTACAAAGATCACGTATCCAAGTGGGCACTTCCCAGTGCTTAGTTGGAGCGATGAGTAGTTTTTATAACAATAAAGGCAATACCCCGGATGTCTACACAACTTACAAGTACTTCAATAACAACAATGTAAATTCCTAACAGGAGCAAAATATGCATCGGCAATTGAATGTATTTTTAAAATTATGTGTTTTAGGTTTGATCTACCTGAATAGCGCGGCGACATTTGCGCAAGATGGAAAAATGTATCCTATAGATGCACCAAAAGAACCGAACGCGATTCCACTCAACACTGGCGGTGTGGATGATCAACCGGCAAAAGAATCCTGGTTTCGTCAGTGGGGTGATCCCATGGCGAGAAACATTACCACAGCAACACTAACGCCTTTTCTCGCTGATCCGAAAAAAGCCAACGGCACCAGTGTGATAGTGGCACCGGGTGGTGGATTTATGTGGCTTTCAATGGGCAACGAAGGTTGGGAAGTTGCTGAGGCATTGGCTGCAAAAGGCATAAATGCGTTTGTACTCAAGTATCGGCTGCAACCTACGGTTGATTCGCTGGAAGGTTTTGAAACTCAAATGAATCAACGTTTTGCCGAAGCCGCAAAACCGGCAAACGAGCGACCTGTTCGACCGCAGTGGAATTTAGCAAACCAATTAGAAGATGCAGAAGCCGCTTACGCATTAATTAAAAGCCGCGCCAAAGAATGGAATGTGGATATGAAAAAAATCGGCATGATGGGATTCTCCGCCGGTGCAGGGCTTACGATGGCGACCACACTGCAATCGAAAAAAGTTAAGCTGGCGTTTATCGCACCTATTTACGGTGGCATGGATGCAGTTGAAGTACCTAAAAATGCACCGCCCATGTTTGTGGCAATTGCAGTCGATGACTTTTTATTTCACGGCGAAACCGGGCTAATAAAATCCTGGTATGACGCGAAAATTCCAGTGGAATTTCACCTGTACCAAAATGGTGGTCACGGTTTTGGTTTAGGCAACCCGGATCGCACCAGCAACAAATGGTTCGATTCTTTTATCTATTGGCTTGAGGTGAATGGGTTTCTTAAATAAGAAATTTATTTGCGCAAGCGAAGCCCGCTTAGTATTAAGCGGGTTTGCTACTCTCACTGCACATTTAATCTTGGAAAAAATTCTAACGCGTAGATACGATCATTGAGGTGTTTTATTCCACGCTTGGTTTTTAGCATTGCTTAAATCACGACTACTGTGAACCACTGCAAGGAGCACAACTTCTTGCTGCGACTCTCTCAGCAGGTAAATTGCACGATAACCTTGATAGATAATTTCTCGAATATCGTCGCGCTCAGCCTCAGGAACATGGCGGCCACTTTGGGGAAAGTCGGGTAAGGTTTCAATTCTAGCCGCAAGCCGACTAACAAATTGTTGCGCGTAAAAAGGGGAGTCGAGTGCGATGTAATCGCGGAGCTGTGCCATATCCTTGAGCGCTCTCATGGACCAACGCAATTTCATCCCCGCTTTTCTCCCAGCAACTGCCTCATTGCATCCTCATGTGAGAGGGTGCGCCCCTCCTCTACATCCTTCAATCCTTCTTCAATTTTCTGCCGTACATACAGGGTATACATCACATCATCCCATGTAGCCTGTTCAGGCAGGTGGTCGGCAATATCATGGACAATCTGTTTTATCGTTTGCATCACATCTACTTCCATCACTAGATTGAAGAATGAACAGTATAGCCTACTCGCTAACTCCCCCATAAGCCCAAATCTGTCAATAACTGCAGCGACAGCGCTTTGCGTGAATCTTTCAAATCCGAAAAATTTTCAGCCTCCATATACAGCGCAAATGCCGCAACCGGTTTAGCGTTTTTATCTTTGACATAACCTACATACCAACCCTCAAAAGCTCCGTCATTATTATTCAGGTCAACTGGTCCTGCGCCAGTTTTAGCGTAGATCGAAAAGGTATGGTTAGTTTCTTGTAGAGCGGCAGACTCAAACGCGGCAAAGTTTTTGGCGCTGACACCACAGCGGTTTTTTAACAGGCAAGCGATAAAGTTCACTTGTTCAACAGGAGAGATTTGTAATTCTCTGTTTAACCAAAACTGATCGCTGCCCGGCGTAAAGGTTTGGTTGCCATAGCTGAATTTGGCGAGCCATTTTTTATATTGTTTAGGTTCAATACGCGGAACCAGTGCTTGGTAGTACCACACCGCAGAATGTTTAAACGCAGTTGCTAAAGTGTGTGATTGCTTCCATGTTTCCGGCCAGAAACTTTTTGCCGGATACTTTTTTTGATCCCACTCAAAACGTTCATCTACCGATTGCACCGCACCCGTTTCGAGCGCGATTAAGGTATGGGGAATTTTAAAGGAGGACCAAGGACCGTGGCGCTGCGCCAGACCCGATTCATTGATCGCCCAGCAGTGATTATTTTTATAATCAACTGCGAGAAAGGTGACTTTACGGGTGCCAATTTCCGCAGCGTAAGATTCTGCATGGATTGGCTTGGTGGTTTTGCAGATATCGGCAAAACAGACGGAAGAAATCAACATACTGAATATTATTACTATTTTCATAATCATCGCCATCATCCATAAAAATTGCTAGGAAATCAGAATTTGTAGCCAACAGACAAATCGAGATAGATGCTATACCCGGTCTTCAAATAGTTGCCATTAGAGTTTGTATACTGTTGTTCAAAATCTTCTAAAGAAAGCCCTGTTGATGCATTCCACCCCGACTCCCACAACCAAATGTATCCAACACCGACCCCAAAGCTCTCACGCTCATATGTATCAAACAAAATGCCATCCTCATAATCGTTATAGCTATCATCGGTATTTTTTCCCCAATAAACTCCATAAAACAATGAGTCTTCGTTTTCATAGTTATAGCGTTTTACAGAGATTGAAGTTGGCAGGCCAACACCTAGACTCCACTTACCCTTTTGTACCTCAACTCCAAAAATACCTGTGTAGCGAGATGCACCCAATTTTGCATTAAATGAATAACCATCATTCGCCTCCTCGGCAAACACGCAATTGGAAAATAACAACGCACCAATTAACAATATTTTTTTCAATCTATTACTCCTAATTTAACAAAGATAGTGCTGCGGACTTATATACCAGTTCCTTGCACATCACATTATTGCACTCAATGGCGCTATGCCTGTTATGCCCTGTAACTATTTGCTTTTCGGCGGTGGCACATAGCCCTCTACTTCATCCAACTTATCGCCGGACAAAAACTTTTCCATCTGTTCGGTTAAATACACTTTGGTGCCCATATCCATTACGTTTAAGCGTTTCTCGTTAATCAATAATGTCTGGTGTGCCATCCACTCCTGCCAGGCTTTTTTGGAGATATTGTTAAACAAATCCAAACCCTTGGCGCCAGGATAGGGGGGCATATCCAAACCTTCCAGTTCTTGTTGGTACTTGCGGCAAAAAACCATGCGGCTCATATTTTTCTCACTTAGATTTAGTTAATTTAATTGGGCGTTTACTTGCGGCGGTTTTGCTTTTGCTTTTGCTTTTGCTTGCGCGTAGATTTTTCGTTGAACGCGGATCTAGCTGCGCGAGTTTTTCCAATAATTTTTTTACCGGCGCCGCCAAGCCTAAGGCATCGGGTTGATGGGGATTGTACCAGTGGGTGGCTGCTTCGCCGATAACACTGGGCGATTTAGCCAGCTGAATTAATACCGGGGTGATATCCAAATGGTAGTGACTGAACGTGTGGCGATAGGAATTCCACTGCTCCATCTCGATCACTTGGCCGTAATGATCTTGCGCAAATGTTTGCGCATCTGCCTCTATCGCCAATTCCGGAAAACTCCACAGTCCGCCCCAAATACCTTGCGCGGGGCGCTGCTGCAATAATAAATCGCCAGCGGGATTGCGCAGCATTAATAGTTGCACGGCTTTTTCTGGCAGCGTTTTTTTCGGTTTTTTGCCGGGGTAATCTTGCGGGTTGCCTTGCGCGAAGGCGACACAGCCATCGCGCAATGGGCACTGTTCACACTTGGGTTTACTGCGTGTGCACAGGGTTGCGCCCATATCCATCATCGCTTGGGTGTAGTGATTGGCGCGTTTTTTGGGCGTGTATTGCTCGGCAATTTCCCACAGCTGATTGGCTACCGGCAATTGCCCCGGCCAACCCTCTACCGCGTGATAACGCGCGAGCACACGTTTGACGTTGCCATCTAAAATCGCGGCGCGCTGTTGAAAGGCGATACTCACAATCGCACCGGCTGTTGAGCGGCCAATGCCGGGCAATTCCGCCAAGGCTGCCACCGTTGCGGGGAATTCACCCCCATATTGATTCACTACCGCTTGCGCACATTTATGCAAGTTGCGCGCGCGGGCGTAATAGCCCAAGCCGGTCCATAAATGCAGCACTTCGT
>CAXAVL010000185.1:0-9160 GCA_963971905.1 uncultured Cellvibrio sp. | reverse complement strand
GCCGCGCCCCAAATTATTCACCACCACAAATTTAATAAAATCTTGCGGGTAGCGATTGAGTAAACCATTTAACAAATTAACTGAATCTGCTCCGTCATCCATCACGTGCCATAAATAGACTTGGCTGCCTAATTCTTGAAACAGCGCGAGGGCATCACTTTCGTCGATCCATTTTCCGAGGCGGGTTGAGGTTTGTGCGGCTAAATCAATGATTAAATCGCTCTCGGGATTTTCTTGCGCAAGAATAACCAATTGATCGAGGCTGTCGTAATCGTCAATGATTAACGGATGGGCAAACTCGCTGTAAAAGCGCGAAAAAGTGCCGTGGGATTGGTCCGAGTCTAATCCAATAAATGGCTTGCCGGCATCGATTAAATACTGTGCCAGCAAACGTGAGGTCATGGATTTTCCCACCCCACCTTTTTCGCCGCCGATAAAATGGATATTGCTCATGGTTAATTCCTTAAAAATAATGGGGACATGGTGGGACTCTAGCATATATGCGATGACATTTCTGTGGCGCCCTAAAACAGCGCTTAAGCGTCTTTTTTGGGCTTTTATTCAGGGTGAGATGTTGTTGAGTGTGTGGTGAGCTAATACTGCCATTGAATGCCGAGCGCCAGTTCCCTTTCGCGATTGGGTACTGGAGATGATAACGAAGAACCTTGGGCTGGTGTATCAAACGCCGTACCCAAGACATTTTTTGCGGTTACATTGATTTCGTAATCCTTGCTGATCAGGTAGCGATATTTAATGTTCAGATTAGTATTAGGGCTAATTTCTGCGTAGGTTCCGGCGGGGGTCAAAAATTGTTTTTCGCCGTGGTATATACCGGAGAAATTAATATTCCAGTGCGGAGCGCTGTAATTTAATGTGACCGATGCAAAGTTGCTTGCTTCGTGATATTGGCCTTTCAATAAGGAAAAAATTCGGGTGAAGTTTGCATTTAATAACCAATTTTCCGAAAAGCCATATTTCAATTCCAGCTCGGCGCCGTTGGTGGTTTCACTGGTAGTATTGAGGTAGGTTCTAAGCCCGTTTTGTGAAACAGTTTCAATCGGGTTTTTATAGCGGTGCTGAAAAAAATCCACTGAGAAACTGCTATTGTCGCCGTTCAGCAACCAAATGGCATCAATCGATTTAACTACCTCGTAATTCAATTCGGCATTGCCCACTAGAACCGGATTGTTAATTAATCCTTGCTCGCTGAGTGAAGGTGCTCTATAGGCCTCACCATAAAGTAATTTTAATGTTTGGTTTGCATTTAATTGGTGAACTATGCCGAGCCGTGGGCTTATATGGCTGCCTACATTTTCATAATCATCAAACCTTAACCCCAGGGTTAAATTGGTGTTATGAATGTTGCGCAGGTATTGGGTGTAAATACCCAATGCCTCTTGTGACTGTTCGGTGCCCACGGGGGTGATCTGGGTAAAGTCACCATAGTAAGTGATTGGGAATTGCTGGTTGTAGAGTTGCAATAAATCAAAATTATTTTTTACATACGCATCTGTTTCAATATTTTTATGCCAGTCCAAACCAAATTGCATGCTGCCCAATTCGCTTAACCATAGATCATGATCGGTATTGATGCGATAGGTAGAACCTGCCAGTTTTGCTCTTATGATGAAGCTATCATTACTCGCTGGGGAGCTGATACTGTAAAACGCTCCTGGTGGGGCGATGGGAAAAGTTATTTCTTGGGCAATGTCTAAGTAGCTAATGGATATGGTCGATTTTAATTGGTCATAAACAGAAAATTGTTGCGTTAAACTCATTTGACGCAATGTTTGAGTGTATTGATTAATGTCATTGTCGATGTTGCCACCCGTATAAAAATCTTCCGAGTCGGCAGTGTGAAACGCTACGCGCAATTGGGTGTTGTGATAGCGCCAAGAACCGTCTATATCGTAAGTTTGGCGTGGGTCTTGTGTTGCGACTTGTGCTGCGGTTGACGCGTCTTCTGCTAAATAGTGTTGTCCAGAATCTTGATAAAACCGCGCGAGTAAATTTCCATCGCCCGATTCAAATGTGGTGGCCGCCGCTGCGGAAACCATGACTCTATTTTCTGAACCAACTTGCAGCGCCACACTGTTTTCTTTGCTGCGGGTGATGATATTAATAACGCCATTTAATGCGTTGGAGCCGTAGAGTGCGGAACCTGGGCCGCGCAAAATTTCTACCCGTTCGATTTGGTCTACGGGAAAGAGCGGTAGCGAGCCGTCTGCACCACCGGTGCGCGGGTCGGAAAAAACGCGGCCATCCACTAGCAGCAAAATTTCTCGCGCCTCGGAACTGTTGCGGCGCCCTCTTGAACTCATGGTATATCCCGAAGGGCTATCGGCATTGCGGTTGAATTGATAGCCTGGCACCAGGTTGATTAATTCGTAGAGGTAATCAACTCCCAAATTATCTATTTCTTTGCGTTCAAATACGGTGACTGGCGAGGGAACGGTTTTGTAGGATTCATTTTTTAATGTCGAGCCGGTAATCCGAACTTGTAATAATTCATCCAGACTCAGATCAAAATAATCGGCTGAAAAAACGGTGGGTGATAGTAATGTTAGTGGTATCACTAACAGGGTGGGTAGACGTTGTTGTATTTTTTTGCAAACCCGCATTTAACCACCTTATAAAAGCGATCATTCCATTGAGGCAAAAAGTAGATACCTGAACGTGTTATTGATTTGTATAGGGATATTTTTTAAGTGACCTAGACAGTAAACATAGCCCAATAATACGTTTTTGCAGCAATACTTAGCGGTGCGTATTACGAGGGCTGCGCAGGGGAAGGGTATTTCCCCTGCGTGGGCTTTATCTCCTGACAGTGCTAGCGCTAGTTAAAACAAATCCTCAATCGACAAATACCGCTCGCCGGTATCGTAACTAAAGATAATAACGCGGCTGCCGGAGGGCATTTCAGCTTGTTTTTGAGCAACGGCTGCAAGTGTCGCACCGGAGGAGATACCCACAAAAATCCCCTCATTGAGCGCACATTGACGAGCCATTTCAAAGGCGTCGGCTTCGCTAACCAGAATCGTGCCGTCGAGAGTTTCTCTATCCAATACCTGCGGAATAAAGCCGGCACCGATCCCCTGTAGACGGTGCAAACCTTTTTCGCCGCCGCTGATCACCGGCGATTTTTCCGGCTCTACGGCAAAGGTTTGAAAGTGAGGGTAGGCCTGTTTCAAGATCTCACTGCAGCCGCTAATGTGGCCGCCGGTGCCCACACCGGTAATCATATAATCTAGACCATCGGGAAAGTCGGCGAGAATTTCGCGCGCGGTAGTATTGCGATGTGCTTCTACATTGGCGGGGTTGTTGAACTGTTGTGGCATCCAGCTGTTGGCGTTTTCTGCGAGCAGCTCATTGGCCTTGGATATACAGCCGCCCATACCGAGCTCTTTTGGCGTGAGTACCAATTCTGCGCCCAGCGCTTTCATGTTTTTGCGGCGCTCGACCGACATGGATTCCGGCATGGTGAGAATCAGGCGATAGCCCTTTACCGCGCACACCAGCGCCAGGCCAATACCAGTATTACCCGAGGTGGGTTCGATAATCACAGTGTCTTTATTAATGAGGCCTTTGGCCTCGGCATCTTCAATCATCGCCAGTGCGATACGGTCTTTGATGCTGCTGCCGGGGTTGAAACGCTCGACTTTCATCCAGACTTCGATGTCATCGCGAAATAAATGGTTGATGCGAACGTGGGGGGTGTTGCCAATGGTTTGTAGAATATTATCGACTTTCATATGCATCCCTATTCGGTGTGGCTTGCGACTGCAAACGTTGATAGACGGGACACAGTGTAGCGAATACTGATAATAAAAAAAGCCGCTACCAAGCAGTGTTGGCAGCGGCTTTGAGATCGTTATGGAATCAGCTTATACACGTTTGCGGCGTATGAGCACCAACGCGAGTAGTCCTGCCAAGAGCAAAAGTACGGCGGAGGGCTCAGGCACACTGACTTGTGGCGGTGTTGTGGGAGGTGGAATATCGACCGGCGGCACAAAAAAGCCGTCCCATAAATTCGCTTGTGCGCCCCAGCCACCGGTCCAGGATTTGGCAATTACCTGACCACTTAAATCGCCTTGTAGAAAAGTGAAGTTGGCGTTGGGTGCCAGAATATTGCCTTTAATTCCGCCACTGAAGGTGATGTTCTCTGCCTCAAAGAAGTTGTACAGAATGTGGCTGGCCGACATATCCAGTGCGGCAAAAGATTCACGCTTGCCGTAATTGAGTGAGTCGAAATTAATATTCTTGCCGCTGACGTTAATCACCAGCGTATCGTTTTTATCTAGCCCCGGTGCGGTCAGATCGGTCGCGTTAGCGAGCATTTGGCCGGTGATACTGGTGAAGTAAACATCGTTATTGGCGCTGCCATCCAGCAACAGCCAGTTGTTGTATTTAAATTCCAAGCCCCCGGTATTGGCTTGCCCAGCCAACTCTTGGGACAAAAGGTTGAACTGTTCAAACGCAGTATTGAAGTCAATCGGCTTGGCTTTGGTGGTGGTGCCTAATACGGAATTCTTGCTTGAGCCTGCGGTTAACTCGCCGCCCAAAATCAGGTTACCTTTAACGTTGCCCCAAGACCATTGTCCGGTAGTCAGGTTGCCGCCCACTACCAACACATCGGAGTATTTGCCCGGCTCGGTCCAAAACTGCAAACCATCGCGCTTGGTGCCCGGCTCATAGTTCACACCTACATCGTATTGGCCGATATTGGCGTTGCCACCCACGGCGATTTTGCCCTGGGAGTCAGCGCCCGGCTGGCTGAAGCTCTCTTTAATAAAGATGTTATAGCCAGTGGCCGGACCCAGATCGATGTTAATCGCGCTAGCTTGGGTGGATACTATCAGCGCTAAAACCGCAGAAACGTGCTTGAGCATAAGTGCGAACCAGTTCACATAATTGATGCTGTGTAGTCTAGGTTGATTTATGTGCAATCACAAGGTAATAGATATAACAAAATTAATTTTTACTTTGAATTGTTATATTTAAAAGGTGAATTTGACGTCAAAACTGATCTGTTTAGCTATAAGCCGTATTAATTCAGACGATGTGCTGATCTTAAGGATCTGTCAGTCCAGCCGCTTTTTGAATCGACTTGCTGCAGCGATGACCCCGAGCACCGTAAACCCGATTAACCACCACAGATCTGGCTGTAAATCCTCCAGTGTTGCACCGCGCAATACAATAGCGCGCACCATGCGGATAAAGTGAGTTGCAGGTAGTGCCTCGGCAATCCATTGCGCCGCTGGGGGCATGCCTTCGTAGGGGAACATAAAACCGGAGAGCAGGATGGAGGGAATCAATAGAAACACAGTAAGTTGCATCGCTTGCAATTGGGTTTTGGCGATAGTGGATACCAACAAACCGAGGGTCAGGCTGGCGCTGATAAAAGCAAATACACCGAGCACCAGCTGGTCGAGGCGGCCATTAATCGGCACATCAAAAATCACATGACCGAGGCCGAGAATAATCGCCATTTGAATTAGCCCGACAAATACATAGGGCACAATTTTGCCGATCATAATCTCGCTGGAGCGTACCGGCGTGGTAATCAGCAGTTCCAAATTGCCGCGCTCCCGTTCACGCACCAGCGCTGCCGAGGTGAACATCACCATAGTCATAGTGAGCACAATCGCCACCAGCCCCGGCACAATATTGATCGCCGAGCGCCGCTCGGGGTTAAAAAACAGCGCCACTTCAAAGGTGTTTTTGCGGCTGCTGGGCTGGGCTTCAAACCCGCTGGCGAAGGGCATTTGTTGCAGGGCGAGCAGGGCGTTACTGACCATGGTGTCGGAGCCATCAATCAGCCATTGGGCGATGGGGCGCTGGTCTTGCAGGCGCTGGCCAAAATCTTCAGGGATGACTAACACCGCATGCACATGGCCGCGCCGTATCGCCTCTTCGGCCAACGCCGGGGTTTGATAGGTTTGGGTGAAGCGCACCACTTGGGTGGCGCCAAGGTCGCTCACCAAGGCGCGCGCGGTTTGGGTATGGCTCAAGTCCACTAGCCCCACGGGTAAATCGCGCACATTGGTATTGATGGCAAAACCAAATAGCAACAGCTGGATCAGCGGCACCATCACCACCATGCCAAAGGTAGGGCGGTCGCGGATCAGTTGGCGCAGTTCTTTAAAGATAATCGCGCCGATGCGCTGCAAGCTCTGGCCAAAGGCATTCATTGCCGCGCTCCCTGGCCGCTGCTGGCGTGGCTGCCGGTGCAGTGCACAAAAACATCTTCAAGGCTGGGGCGCACTGTGTGAATCTGGCGCTGGGCGACCAAGTCTGTGTGGGCGCTGCGCAGCCAGCTTTCCGGGTCAGCAATGGATTCTTTGATCAGTACGCGCAAATGGGTTCCCTGTTGCGCGGTGGAAACTACTTCTGGCAGTTCGCCTAATTGTTGTTTGAGCTGACGCAAATTGTCGCCATCGATTTCTACTACGCGGGCGCCTAGCTCACGCATCAGTTGCGCGGGTGCGCCGTCAGCACGTTTGACACCGCTCTCCATAATCGCCAAACCGTGGCAGCGCTCGGCTTCGTCCATATAGTGGGTGGAGACCAAAATCGTGGTGCCGCCATCGCACAGGTCGAACAGCTTCTCCCAAAAGTCGCGTCGGTTTTCCGGGTCTACCGCCGAGGTGGGTTCATCCAGAATCAATAATTCCGGTTGATGCAATGTCGCCGCCGCGAGTGCCAAACGCTGACGCTGGCCGCCACTGAGAGAACCGGCAAGGCGGGTTTTGCGCTCGTTGAGTTGATAGCGGCTGAGTTGGCTGTCGATCAGTTGTTTTACGCTGCGGCTTTCAAGGTTGTAGATCTGCGCCATAAAACGCAGGTTTTCCTGCACGGTTAAATCGTCGTAGAGGGAAAACTTTTGCGTCATATAACCGAGGCGACGGCGCAGTAATTCTGCCTGCGCCGGAATCTCCATGCCCAAGACACGAATGTCGCCCGCGCTCGGTGTGAGCAGGCCGGTAATCAAACGCATGCTGGTGGATTTGCCACAGCCATTGGGGCCGAGAAAACCGTAAATGGTTTTATAGGGGATGCACAAATCCAGCTGGTCGACGGCGACAAAATCGCCAAAGCGGCGGGTCATACCACGGGTTTCTATCGCCCACTGATTCTCGGTGTTGCTCATCGCTGGATCAGTCATGGGGCAGCTCAACCTGTACGGGTAAACCGCTGGGCAAGTTGGCTGCCGAGTCGGGTAGCTGCACTTCCGCCAGATACACCAAGCGAGCGCGATCGCTGGAGTTAAGTGCAAAGTAGGGCGTAAAGGCGGCGTCTTGGGAGATCCAACGCAGTTTGCCGGTTTGTGGCTGGTCGAGGCCATCCACATGCACAACCAATTCCTGCCCGGCGCTGAGATTCAGGCGATGAGTCTCCGGCACATAGATTCGCGCGTAGGGTGTTTTGTCGGCCAGCAGTGTGGCCACCGCTTCGCCGATGCTGGTGCGCTCACCCAAGTGTTTAGGCAGGTGATCCAGCCGCGCCGCGCTAGTGGCGCGAATGCTCAACTCGCTCAAGTTGTGCTGTTCCAGATCCAGTGCGGCTTGCGCTAGCGCCACTTGCGCTTCGGCTTGCTGTAAGTCTTCCTCGCGGGTGCCGTTGGTGAGCAGTAATAAATTGTCGTGGGATTTATCCAAACTGGCCTGCGCCGAATCCCGTTTGGCGCGGGCGCTATCCAGTTCGGCGGCGCCGACAAGTTTTCGGCTGGCGAGGGTTTCGGTGCGCGCAAACGCTTTTTGCGCTTCGATCAATTGCGCTTCCGCGCCTTTTACCTGCGCGCGGGCGGCGGCGATATCTTCCGGCCGTGCGCCGTTTTGCAATTTAGTGAGATTGGCCTGCGCACTGGCGAGATTGGCATCGGCCTTGGCGACTAACGCCTGTTGGCGACGATCATCGAGCTGCAGCAACAAATCGCCCGCGTGCACATCGCTGCCTTCGCTAATGGGTAGTTGGGTGATGATCTCAGCGGCAGTTGCTTTGAGCACAATGCGGTCGCGCTCCAGCGTGCCCAAGGCGAGATTGGTAGGTTTATCGCTGCAGCCGCTAAGTTGTGCAGCCAGCACTAGCGCGAGGCCGCAACACAGAAATAATTTCATACAAGCCCCTGAGCTTTTAATATCAGCCAACAATTTCACTTGGCGAGTGTGCCAGAAATGGTTGTTAAAAAATTGTTAAAAATCTATGTGTTATTGATGCATATCTAACAAGATAGAGCCGCTACCGGTTTTGTGTCAGAATCCGCTCCAGTTTTTAAGCTTTCATCGCTTCAATTTACTCACTAAAGGACATCTCCATGCTTGCAACTACGCTGTCATCGTTAAACGGCATTCCACCTTTTCTCGCCTATTTTGCGGTGGCGATGGTATTAGTGCTGTTTTTTGTACGTATTTACACTTGGGTAACGCCGCAAGATGAGTTGGCTTTAATTAAAGCTAACAACGCTGCCGCTGCACTTGCGTTTGGTGGTGCGTTGATTGGTTTTGCTCTCCCGCTATCCAGTGCGATTACGCATTCACTGTCACTGCTCGATTGCGCGGTTTGGGGTGCGGTGGCATTGATCGTACAAGTGCTGACTTTTGTAGTGTTGCGCATCGCCATCAGACAATTGCCCGAGCGTATTAATCAAGGTGAAATCGCCACCGGTACTTTTTCGGCAGCGGCTGCAATTGCCGTTGGTTTGATTAACGCCGCGTGCATGAGTTATTAATTTTTTACAGGAAACAAAAAATGAAACGCAGTAAAAAAACCGCTTTGGTATTAATGGTTCCTGTCGCCACTCTGTTGCTTGCCGGTTGCGGTGAAGAAAGTCAGCAGGCGCTGGTATTTAGCGACCCGAGTGAATGCAGCGCCGCTGGTTTAAATGACACAGCGCAATGCAATGCTGAGTTTGCAGCGGCAAAAGCGTTGCACCCGCAAGTTGCACCAAAATATTTAGATAAAACCGAATGCGAAACCGATTTTGGCGCAGGTAATTGTGAAACCGCGCCACAGCAAACCACCTCGGGCGGCAGTGTATTTATGCCGATGATGATGGGCTACATGATGGGGCAAATGATGAATCGCGGCGGCAGTAATTTCCAACAGCCCGCTGCAGCCGGTGTTGGAGCCGCAGATCGGAAGAGCACACGTCTGAACTCCA
>CAXAVL010000184.1:0-9280 GCA_963971905.1 uncultured Cellvibrio sp. | reverse complement strand
CATTTGGGGCGCGGTGTTAGCCGTTTTAATCCTAATACCGGAGAGGTGCGTCGCTATCAGTTAGAGCAGGGATTGGGTTCTGCCGATATTCGTGAGCTCTATGTCGACTCTGCCAATAACCTGTGGGCGAGCAGCTATGGCGCAGGTCTTTTTATGATGGATGACAAGCGTGAACAGTTTGTTGCGCTGAAACATGACAATCAAGAGAAAAGCGCGATGGTGATGGCGGTACTGGAAGATCGCCAAAAAAATCTGTGGGTAGGCGATGGCAGCGCTGTTTATGTACGCCCGCCCGGTGCAACGCATTTTACGCGTTTTACTTACGACGAAACCAAGCCAGCATCACCTGGCAACTATGTGGTAAATGCGCTATTTGAAGACAGGGCGGGTGATATCTGGCTCGGCTATTTTCCCTCCGGTGTTGATGTAATTGATCGCCAAGCGTCGATTTTTCATAACTATCATCACAACCCAAATGACGCCAATAGCGTGACTGGTGGCGGTGTGCTCTCCGGGTTAAAAGACAAACAGGGCAATCTCTGGATCGGTTCCGGTTACGGTTTAAATTATTTTGAGCCCCACATCCAGCGTTTTACCAACTACGTTTACGACGCTGAAAATCCTGCGGGTATTGGCGGCAACACAGTGCTGTCGATGGCTTTGGGAGCAGATCAGGATTTATGGTTGGGTATTTATTCTGGCGGACTTAACCGGTTGGATACCGCCACTGGAACATTTACCCGCTACCTGCCCGATCCTGAAGACCCTTCGGCTATTCGCGGCCGCGAGGGTTGGTCGGTAATACGCGACCAGCAGGGCTATATCTGGATTGCAACAGAAGAGGGGCTGAATCGTTACGATCCCAAGTCGAATTCGTTTCGTTATTTTGTGCCTGAAGCTGAGCAGCTCGACGGCGATAACGCCCTTTATGCCAGAGTGGTGCACCAAGATCGAGAGGGGCGCATTTGGGTCGGTGGTATTCGCGGTTTATTTTTATTTGACCCTGTGACAGAAACGTTTACCCGCTATCGCCATGTGGATGCTGACCCCACCAGTATAAGTGCAGATTTTGTGTTTGCGATTTTCGAGGATAGTCGCGGCAATTTTTGGGTGGGAACAGATGGTGGCGGCATCAACTTGTTTGATCGCGCCAGCGGTAAATTTACCGCATTTACCTCGCGCGATGGCCTTGCGGATGATGTGGTTGCCGGCATAGTGGAAGACGCGCGGGGCTATTTGTGGTTGGGCACCCAAAAAGGCATTGCACGTTTTGATATCGATAAAAAACAATTTCGCAATTTTGATAAGCGCCACGGTCTCAATGACAATTTATTTAACCGCAATTCACCTGTGCTCATGGAATCAGGTGAATTATTTTTTGGTAACAGCAAAGGTTTTGTGGTGTTTAATCCGGCGAGTGTTACCACTAACCAATACGCACCACCGATTGTGTTTACCAATCTCTTAATTCTCAACAAGCCGGTTGCAGTGAATGCAAAAAATTCGCCTTTGACCACAGCTATCAATCATGTCGATGCCATTTTCCTGACTCACGAAGATGATGTGGTGACCTTTGAATTTTCTGCGCTCAACTTTCAAATGACAGAAGAGAATCAATATGCATACCGGTTGTTAGGTTTTGACAGCGACTGGATTTTTTCCGGTTCAAAGCGCACCGCAACTTATACTAACCTCGATCCCGGTCATTATGTCTTTGAAGTGAAGGCGAGTAATAACGACGGGATTTGGAGCGATAAATATGCAAGTCTAGCGATTCACATAGCGCCGCCTTATTGGCGAACCTGGTGGGCTTATCTGGGTTATTTATTAGTTTTATTTTTGCTGTTTTATTGGTTTATCCGGATTCAGCAATTAAAACTGCGCTATGAACAACAGCAGGTAGAACAAGAGCGTTCGGTGGTGCGCCGCCTGCAGCAGGTGGACAAGTTAAAAGATGAATTTTTAGCTAATACCTCCCATGAGTTGCGCACACCACTGAACGGTATTATTGGTTTAGCGGAATCTTTATTGGATGGCTTGAATGGCCCGTTGCCTTCACACACGCGTTACAGCTTGCAATTGATTGCCGCCAGTGGAAAGCGGCTGTCTGCGCTGGTGAATGATATTTTGGATTTTGCCAAATTAAAAAATCAAGGGGTAACCCTACACAAAAAAGCAGTAGATCTGCGGGTGCTGGTCGATATAGTTATTACACTTTCACGCCCATTGGTAGGTGATAAAACACTGACGCTACACAATCAGGTGCCGGAAAATTTACCTGCGGCCTATGTTGATGAAGATCGGCTATTGCAAATTTTGCACAACCTGATCGGCAATGCGGTGAAGTTCACCCACGAGGGAAGTATTAATATTTATGCCGAATTAAAAGACGAGCAGATTTGGGTGCATATTGCCGATACCGGAATTGGTATTGCCCCGGAACAACTCGCCATTATTTTTCAACCATTTCATCAAGTCGATGGGCGCGCTGAACGGGTCTACGGCGGCACAGGTTTGGGGTTGTCTATCTCCAAACAATTAGTCGAGTTGCACGGCGGTGTTCTGCGTGTGCAATCCCATAGTGGGCAGGGTTCAGTATTCAGTTTCAGCTTGCCTATGTCGCTCAAGCTACCGGTAACTGCGAGCAGGGATGACACTACACATGAGCCGGTTACTGACTTTGTAGAAACATCCACCCAGCAATTAAATGAAGCTCGACAATTCAACAGCGGTCAGGTGCATCAGGGGCACATCTTAGTGGTGGATGATGACTCGGTTAATCGCCTCGTGTTGGTGAACCATCTTGCATTGCGTAACTATCGAGTGACTGAAGCTGCCAGTGGTGAAGAGGCGCTTGCACTGGTGCAGGAGCATGGCGATATTGATTTGGTATTGCTCGATATTATGATGCCGAAAATGTCGGGTTATGAAACCTGTAAACGTTTGCGCGAATCCTATCGCACCTATGAATTGCCCATTATTTTTCTCACTGCGCGCAGTCAGACACAAGATTTGGTGATGGGTTTTGAGGTGGGCGCAAACGATTATTTAATTAAACCTATCACTAAAGAAGAATTGCTTGCACGCGTCGATATGCATTTACAGCTTTACAGCGCCACACAGTATTTGGATCGTAAAGTAGCAGAGCGCACCGAAGAATTGCGCGCTAAAAATGAAGGTTTAAAACAAGCGCAGCAAGAACTGCAAAATGCTTACCTAAAATTGGAAGAGGCGAGTTTGTCTGACCCGCTCACCGGCTTACACAATCGTCGGTTTTTGAGTAAATCTATCGCCGCCGATATCTCTTTGGCGGAGCGCGAATATCAAAACTGGTTGGCAGCGCAGCGGGCAACGGGTGACAGCAAAAATCACCCGCCACTGCCAAAAGATCACGATTTGATTTTTATGTTGCTCGATGTCGATCATTTTAAAGCTGTCAATGACAGCTATGGGCACAGCGCAGGCGATAAAGTATTGGAACAATTGAGCCGTCTGTTGGAAGTTGTGCTGCGTGATTCTGATTATCTGGTGCGCTGGGGCGGTGAAGAGTTTTTAATTGTTGCGCGTTTTTGCTCGCGTGCAGAAGCACCGGAAATGGCCGAGCGCATTCGGCAGGCGGTGGCGAACTGCGTATTTGATTTGGGTGAGGGTCAGCAATTACAAAAAACCTGCTCGATTGGTTATGCGGCTTATCCGTTTTATCCGCAAGTGCCGAATACTCTCAGCTGGGAGCAAGTGGTTGATACCGCTGATCGCGCGCTCTACGCCGCTAAAAATGCCGGGCGCGATTGCTGGGTTGGAGTTGCCAGTAAACCGGGGGTGGTATTGGATATGAATCCGGCAGTCGATAAAAACCTCAATCAGATGCTTGCGCAAGGTCTTATTGAGCTTGAGGCTTCAATCGATACAGCGCGGATTCAATTTTAACGGCGAGTTTTGCGCTTAATAATTATTTGTCTTGCGGCGTAGTTTGCTGAAATTGTTGCAACTGCGCGGCACTGGCTTCCACTTGGTATTTTTCTTTCCATTCCGCATAGGGCATGCCGTAAACACGGGCACGTGCATCTTCATAATCCACTTCAATGTTCTCTGCTTGGGCGGCGGCTACATACCATTTGCTCAGGCAGTTGCGGCAAAAGCCCGCGAGGTTCATTAGGTCAATATTTTGTACATCTTTGCGGCTATCCAAATGTTGCAGCAAGCGGCGAAATGCGGCCGCTTCTAATGCTTGTTGGCTAGCGGGCGATAGTTCTTCAATTTTCATCGTTAACCTATAGTTATTAAGCAAGTGATTGATTTATCAGTAGGTGACAGTGTGGGCGATCACTCATGGCAGGTCAATTGCAGCTAATTCATCGGCGTCGCTTGAACCTCAAATCAACCTGCCTATACTCAAACCGTATTAATACTATTGTCGCCACTGGCGTGTTGTTTTTTTGAGCATTTTTGCCGTTTTAATTGAGCCTGTCGCAGAGCTGGGGGTTGTTGAGTGAATATTATTCTAGGGATTATTGTCGTCCTGGGGTGTGTGGTTGGCGGTTTCGTCGTCCACGGTGGTAATCCTATGGCGCTGATGTCACCGATAGAGGTGCTGATTATTTGCGGCGCATCTTTTGGCGCAATGATTATTGGTAACCCACTGTCCGTTACCATCGGTGTTATTAAATCGGCAGGGGCACTGATGACCCCGTCCAAATTCAATAAAACCTTTTATTTGGAAATACTGACTCTGTTGTATGACATTCTCAACAAAACCCGTCGCGAAGGGTTGATGGCAATTGAAGGGGATATTGAGGAACCAGAAACCAGCCCGCTGTTTGCCAACTATCCGAGCATTTTGAAAGACCACCATATTGTGGAATTTATTTGCGACTACCTGCGCATTATGGTGGCCGGCAATATGGCGCCGCATGAATTGGAATCCTTAATGGAGCAAGAGTTGGATGGACACCATCAGGAGGCATCGGTGATTCCTGGTGCGATCCAAAATGCGGCGGATGGCCTTCCCGGGTTCGGGATTGTAGCGGCGGTGCTGGGGGTAATTATCACCATGGGTAAAATTGGCGGCCCACCGGCAGAGATTGGCGCAGCGGTTGCGGCAGCCTTGGTGGGAACCCTGTTGGGTATTCTGTTTGCCTATGGGTTTATTGCGCCGTTCGCATCCTATTTAAACGGTAAAGTACGCGATGAATCCCGCTCTTATGAGTGCATCAAAGCGGTGTTGGTCGCATCGATGAATGGTGTTCCACCACAAGTTGCCGTGGAGTTTGGCCGCAAAGTGTTATTCCACAGTGTTCGCCCTAGCTTCAAAGAGCTGGAAGAACAGTATCGCGCTAAGAAATAAGGCCATTTTGTAAGGTAATTATCGATGGAAAAGGGCGCGAGTCAGCAACCTATTATTATCAAAAAGAAAAAGGGGCATGGCCATGGGCACCATGGCGGCTCTTGGAAGGTTGCATTGGCGGACTTTATGACCGCGCTTATGGCCTTCTTTTTATTGATGTGGTTGCTGGGCAGTACTTCAAAAGAAGAGCAAAGAGCGATTTCAGCCTATTTCCAGGAGCCGGGTAGCCAATATGTTGTGGGTGAAGGCGGTGCAGATTTAGGGCTGATCGATCAGGATCGCCCTCTGGAGCTAACGCAAGCGGACGAGCCGAATGATGAATACGCAAAAGAGCTCTCTGAGGAACAGCTACAAAAAGAACTGGAACGCATAGAAAACCAACAGCTTGAAGAGCTGAAAAAGCAATTGGAAACCGAAATTAATGCACTGGATTCTGTGTTTCAGCAAATTAAAGATCAAATCCTGATTGATTTTACCGCCTTGGGTTTGCGTATTCAGATTGTGGATAAAGATCAGCGCCCAATGTTTGATGTGGGTAGCGCCAATCTGCAGAAGTGGTCGTCCGATGTATTGCATGCACTTGCGCCGATTCTGGATAAGGTGCAAAACAAAATCAGTGTTACCGGACATACCGATGCCACACCCTATGGTGCGGGAGCGACTTACACCAACTGGGAGTTATCGGCTGACCGCGCTAACTCAGCGCGCCGCGCTTTATTGATCGGCAGTTATCCAGAGTCCAAAGTTGCAACGGTGCAGGGGATGGGTTCAGCAGCGCCGCTGGTGATCGACAAACCGAGTGAGCCTATCAACCGTCGCATCGCCATTATTGTGCTCAAAAAAGCGGTTGCTGATGCGCTCGGTAGTGGTGTGGGAATTGATAGTGCGCACTTGATCAAAAGTAGTGAAGCATTTGCGCCGCCCAAGCCAGTCGGGCCGAAAATTCTTTCGCCTACTGAAGTGGACGATGCAATTGACGCTGCGCGAGCGCAATAGTCGGTCATAAAGTGCAATAGATGTTCGGTCTGAAAAATCCTGCCACGCGGCAGGATTTTTTTTGCCCGTTGAAACACAGCTATCTGCCCCCACATGGTTACAGTTGCCACGCTCAGGCGATTAACGCTGTCTACATTCAATCAGGAGAAAACCATGTTCTACGAACTCACCTTGGTGCAATTCACCAAAGCGCTCAATAATCTCAATGCCATTCTTGATAAAGGCGCGGCACATGCAGAAGCGAAAAAATTTGATGTGTCAGTGCTGTTGAACTCACGCCTTGCGCCCGATCAGTTCAATTTGATTCGCCAAGTGCAAATCGCTTGCGATACCGCCAAATTAGGTGTCGCGCGTTTAATTGGCAAAGTGGAATCTGCTCCGGTGCATGCCGATACCGAAACAACCTTGCCGGAATTAAAAGCGCGCATTCAATCGGTGTTGGAATATCTGGCCAGTGTTAAGCCAGAAGAATTCGACGGCGCTGCTGAGCGCCATGTCAGCCAGCCGCGCTGGGAAGGTAAATATCTCACCGGCACCGAGTTTGCTATCCAACATGCAATCCCCAATATCTATTTTCATATCACCACCGCCTACGCAATTTTGCGTCACAACGGCGTTGATGTAGGTAAGAAGGATTATCTTGGAAGCATGCCTTATAAAAATTGATCTAAAAGAACTCTTTAGAAAAAACTAAAAAGCCGCCCTGTATTGTTACAGGGCGGCTTTTTATATTTCGCTTATAAAGTTTTATTGTGCGATTTTTGCCTTGCGCACCAATTGCACAAACTCAGTGCGGTAGCCGTATTCATCTTTCCCTTTGTTCGCTTGCGCCAGTTCAATCACATTGTCGTAATTAAAATTGCCTGCGTAGTTGCTTCCTTTCAGTAGCTGCGCAAACCCAGCGACGGCAACAGAAAAATTTACCTCTTGTTGATATTCCGCATTAATCTTGGTTTTACTTGATACAGCGATAGGTGTCTCGATCAAATTGGATTTGGTTTCGCTCGGTAATTTATAGCGCAAGCGTAAAAAGGCGTATTCACTGCTGTTGCTAGCATCAATTTTGTTTCTGGGTTGATAGCGACTGTCTTCCAGCAATCCACTCTGCGCACCTACTGGCGTGATTTCATAAATCGCTGTTACCCGTTGGCCTGCGCCAATTTCACCGGCATCAACTTTATCGTTGCTGAAATCTTCGCGGTTGAGTGCGCGGGTTTCGTAACCGATTAAACGATATTCTTTAACGGTGTTGGGGTTAAATTCCACTTGAATTTTTACATCTTTCGCGATCGGAAATAAGGTTGAGGTGGCTTCAGTGACTAATACCTTTTGCGCTTCGCTGAGTGTATCGATATAAGCCGCGGTGCCGTTGCCGTTTTGCGCGAGGGTTTGCATCATTGCATCTTGATAATTGCCTTGGCCAAAACCGAGTACCGATAAATAAATCCCTTTCTCGCGTTTGCGCTCGACAAAATCTTGCAATTGTTCGTCGCCGGTTTGGCCGACATTAAAATCGCCGTCGGTGGCGAGGATAATGCGGTTAACGCCTTTTGCATTAAAGTTTGCCTCCGCTAATTGGTAGGCAAGCGCGATACCTTCGGCACCGGCCGTGCTGCCACCCGCTTGCAAATTATTTAATGCGGCGAGAATTTTACTTTTCTCTTTTACTTTGGTGGGTTCAAGTACGGTTCCGGCGGCACCGGCATAGACCGCAATTGCAATCGTGTCATCGGGCTTGAGTGTATCCAATAGCAAACTCATGGATTGTTTTACCAGCGGCAACTTGCTCGGTTCATCCATCGAGCCAGAAACATCCAATAAAAACACCAAATTAGATTGCGGGATTTCACTTGCTGCCAGTTGATAACCCTGAATGCCGATATGAATTAATTTATTGCCTGCTTTCCAAGGCGAATCCATCACGCTGGTGTAAGTGGCAAACGGCGTTTTACGATCATTCGGTACTGGGTAGGCGTAATCAAAATAATTGATTAACTCTTCGCTACGCACCGCATCTTTTTCCGGCAATTGGCCGCTGTTAAGCATGCGCCTCACAAAGCTGTAAGAGGCGGTATCCACATCGACAGAAAAAGTCGAGACAGGGTTTTCACTGGTGGCGATAACACTGTTCTCTTTAAAGTCTTCAAAGCGATCGCGAAATTCCTGCGGTTGCTGCGCAATGATTTCGTTGATTGTGGCTGGTTTGGTGGGCGCTATCATCATTGGTTGGATATCGCTGGCTATGGCTGCGCTAGGTGCAGCGGCATAATAATCCATCTCCTTTTTGTGGCGCGCCAGCTCAGCGGTTTTGCTTTGCGATGCTTGTTTGGCTTTCTCCTGTTGGTTAGTGGCGCGCATACCTGTAACTATGACTTCTTCGACTTCAGCACCAGGTTCTTGCACATTTAACGGCACACTTGTGCTCAGTGACTGATCGGCAATGCGCGCGGCTAATTCTTGCTGGTCTGAGTTAATCATCAAATGCTGCATAAAGGTTAATCCCGCCAGCACGGCAAGGCTGGATGCGGCAATGCCGGAAATCATTGCTGGTTTTTGCCAGAAGGGGCGTTGTTCAAATGAGGAGGTGTTCATAGGTTTGGTCCCGTGATGGTTGGTGTCACGGGTAAGACGCAGGCGCTGTAAAAATCCTTGGAGAACATTGGATTTTTTTTCACTGGTGCTAGTTTCAGTGGTTGGCTTCGCCACTGTCGATAAATTTTCCACTTCTGGTTTTTGCTGCGCACTGAACGCGGCCATAGCCGCCGCCATATGGCGGGCTTTGGTCTCCGGATCTGGCGTTGGCGGCTGCTGTTGCAGCAGTTGCTTCAAGTTATCTTCGTTCATAGGCGTTTTGTTCATAGCGAGAGCTCCCAGCTTCCATCGGGCTGCTGTTGCAGAAGCTGAAGTTGTTTGCGTATTTCGTGAAGCCGCCAGGAGACG
>CAXAVL010000183.1:0-9291 GCA_963971905.1 uncultured Cellvibrio sp. | reverse complement strand
GGTTTTCGGGATTTTCCAGGCGATCCAGATTGATCAACACCGGTGAGTTGGTAAAGAACTGCGGCGCCTGCACAATTTTCTCTTTAAGGTCCGCTAACAAACTCTTGGGTTCATAGCGCACAATCGCCAGTACTACCACGGTAACGGCACTGCCTTTTAGCTGGAAATTCACATCGATCATGCGCGGCTCTCTGCTTGCTTGCATCATTACAAAAGTGCGCCATTATCGGGTCACTAGTTGATTAGTCAAGCGAGAGGCTCTTTACAGTTCAGCTCGGGTTAAGCGCGCGGCTCTTATAAATGAACAAATGCTACCTATCCGCCCTCTTAAGGGCACACTACGGCACTCAAGTGAGAACCATCATGACTAGCCAGCTTCTGCAACGCCCCACAAAATTTGCGTTAATGATCAGTCTGCTAATGCCATTACTGGTGGGCTGTACAACAACCCAAGCGGTCAGCCAAACCAGCTACAGCACCACAGCCGCACAAGCGAGTTTTAGCGAGGCGCAGCTGGATTCACTGTTGGCACCCATCGCACTCTACCCTGACACCGTTTTATCCCACGTGCTAATCGCCTCCACCTACCCGTTAGAAGTAGTTGAAGCCGATCGCTGGGCGCGCAAAAACAGCCGTTTAAAAGGCGATCAAGCGGTCAATGCGGTCGACAATCAGGATTGGGACCCGAGCGTTAAAGCGCTGGTGGCCTTCCCCGATATTTTGCAGCGCATGAGCGAAGACCTGGATTGGACCCAGCAGCTGGGCGATGCCTTTCTCGCCAGTGAAGAGCGGGTAATGGATAGCATTCAGAAACTGCGCAACCGCGCTTATGCCTCTGGCAACCTCGATAAAGTCGAGCATGTGCGGGTGGTGCGCGAAGAAAAAATCATTGTGATTGAACCTTCGGTCGAGCGTGTTGTGTATGTGCCCGCGTACGATACCCGCGTGGTGTACGGCAACTGGTGGTGGGCAGATTATCCACCGGTGTATTGGCATTACCCCAGCAGCTATGTGTTTGTATCCGGCTTTTATTGGGGGCCGCGCGTTTATATCGGCCCGCGATTTTACTTTAGCGGCTGCCATTGGCGCGATCGTCGGGTCGTAGTAATTGATCGCCATCACCATCACGGGCATCGTTTTTACGACAGCCGCAGTGTGGTGCGCCACAGCAATGCCAAACACTGGCACCACAATCCGGTACATAGACGTGGAGTGGCCTATCACGACAACCAAACCCGCCAGCGCTTTCACAGCCCACGCGAAAGCTATCGCGACACCCAGCAGTATCGCGCCAATCTGCGTGACAACAACCTTCGTGACAACAACCTCCACAACAACAATGGCAATCGCGGTGGCTATCTCGGTGATAGAGGCAACAACCGTATAGCGCCCAATAGTGCACGCGATCAACGCCAAGGGCGCGATGATCCCGCTTTACAGCGCTTGGATCGCCGCCAAGCGGGGCAAATCACCATTAATAGTGCCAATGTCAGTAATGATAGAGCAGCGCAAAGTCCGCAACCGCGCGCTGAACAATTGCGCGAGCGGATGAACTCGCGCAATGGGCGGGAGCTGGGCAATATGCAAAACCAGGAACACAGCAATCGTACCGAGCGACAAGGTACAGATGTTCGTCAGGTAGAGCGCATTCAACGGGCAGATTCGCGCATCCAACAGGCTCAGCAACAAAGTCGCCTTGAGCGCCCAACCATCCAACGTTTGGAACGCGAACAATCGGTAGAGCGCGCACAAGCTGAACCCCAAGAGCGCTACGAAACTCCGCGAGTAGAACGTGCGGAACGAGTAGAACGCAGTGAGCGGCCACAGCGCATTGAGCGTTCGGGAGGAGGTAACTATGACCGCCAGAGTGGTGGCCGCACGGAAATGCGCGGTGGCCGCGAACGCTAAACAAAGCTAATACGCTTGCGGCGACTCCCTCTAATAGCCTCAAACCAATAGTTGGTTTGAGGCTATAACTTTTCGGTACTACCTAAACCACATCCCAGCCTGTGCATAAAGCACGCAAGCTTTTATACTACTGCAACATTCTCGCGCCACACTCACCCACCAACCTTCGTATTGAGCCCATTCTTGTTTATGCAGAAAATCGCACCCTTAACCCGATTTATGGCCGTTCTCCTCTTGGTCAGCGGCTTGTTTGCCTGTAGCAGTAACAAAATAGTTCGTCAGGCAGATGCCTGGCCGAGCGATATGCCCTCCCGCGCATACTTTGTCAAAATGTACGAAGCCGATGAGACCAACAAAAAAATCCAGACCCAGGAGGAATACCTGACCTGGATTGTACGTTTTTACAGCGGCTGGGAATTGTATCGTCGCGGCTGGATAAAAATGACCAATGAGTTGGTATCGCAGGTCCAAGATCCAAATCAAGTAACAGAAATTCGCCACAAAATTAATCGTATCGGGCGCTTGGTATCGGGTGAGTGGGCGAAGAAATCGGATACGCGCACTATTTATTTACGTCATGTTTCTATCTGGGGCAATGCGTTATTGGAGTCGCTAGATCGCAATGAAGCCCTGCCATTAATTAACCGCGTCAATCAGGATGTAGACGACTTGCTCGCACACCGGATTAACGCCGATGTCATCACCGCTGAGCGCTATTTCCCTGCACATGAAGACGATCCATTTTTATAAAATCGTTTTGTGCAGCACATAAAAAATCCCCGACACTTCTCACAGCGTCGGGGATTTTTTATGGCTCATGTTTATGTAAATAGATATTTATACGGATAGAGAGCTTATGAAGCCAATACCTTGAGCGCAATTTCCGAACCGGGCAAAGCATCTTGTGCGATTAATAAAATCATCCCCAAAAACAGCGCAACCACCACCAGATACCACAACACAGAAAACCAAATGCCGTAGGTTTTAAGCGGCGTAATATCTTCGGCCAAACCCACACGCCAACCGGCCACAATATCCACCACCCCCAGCACAATAAAAAAGGTGATGAAATACAAACCCAATTTCCAAGTTACAACAAAACATAATGCAGAGATAATCAGCAGCGCAATCAATGCCAAATAATTGCGCCCGGAAAATACCAATGATTTCACCACCCGCCCACCATCCAATGGATACACTGGAATTAAATTAAATAGATTTAATAGCGCGCTGGTGGATGCCACTAAACCGGCGAAATGACTTTCGGTGATGAGATACACGATATAAAACGCAACGGTCATGATCAAACCGTACACCGGCCCCATCATGGAGATATACACATCCTGCCAGCGGGTTTTTGGCATATCGCCCACCGCAAGACCGCCGACAAAGGGAATCAAATACATTCCCTTGGTGGGCAGACCAAATGTTTTCATCGCGCGCAAATGACCATACTCGTGAAATACCAACACCCCAATTAATGCCAGCGCAAACTCCACGGTAAACATCACGCTATAAACCGCCACTGAGGCAGCGAGCAGTGCAACCTTAACCACCTGCACCGCTTTCAATAATTTAAACGCAACCAAACCAAGCGATAACCAAGAGTTGGTTTTTGCTGGCTTGCCTGCAGGCGCCGCCAGAGCGTCAGCGGTCGCCGTTGTTTCATCGCGATGAAAATCTTGCCCGGTAAGCGCGACTGGCGATGCGGCCTCCAGCACTCGTTCACCATTGACCCACAACTCATAATTCACGTCTGCCGCGCGCAGATTGAGCACATAGATCAGTTTTACTTCACCCAAACTCTCTACGCTAAACCCATGTTCACTGGTAATACTAAAATTGCGCTGCTGCGACACCACCACACCATCGACGGCGACAATCTCTTCACCGCTTGCCGGCGTTGCATCGACAGTAAACACACGGTCGGCATAATCAAACGAAAATAACTGCATAAATAACGGCTCTATATTGATACAAAAAAACAAAAATCTGCGGGCGCAGGGGTTTTACTGGCCTTAACCCACCCTTGCTAATAAACTGTGCGCTATTGATGCAACCGTCTTATCTGCATATAACCGCGAGAACGAGTTACCTATGTTACACATTGGCCGACAAAACCGCTTAACCATCGTCAAACACACTGATTTCGGCATTTTTCTCGATGGCGGCAAGTTTGGCAACATATTACTGCCCAAGCGTTACGTGACCGCTGATATGAAAATTGGCGGCATTCTGGATGTATTTATCTATCTGGATTCCGACGATTGTATTATCGCCACCACCCTCACCCCCAAAGCTATGGTTGGTGAATGCGCCTTTCTCGAAGTGAAAGAAGTGAACAATGTCGGCGCATTTCTCGATTGGGGTTTGCCAAAAGATTTGCTGGTGCCCTTTGGCGAGCAACACAAACCCATGGAAGCAGGCCGCTCTTACGTGGTGTGTATTTATCAAGATGAATACACGGGCCGCATTACCGCCTCATCGCGCTTAAGTCGCCACCTTGAAGAGCGTGCAGATGGCTTGCGCGCAAAACAAGCCGTAGATTTAATCATTTGTGGCCGTAGCGATATGGGTTACAAAGCGGTGATTAATCACACCCATTTAGGGTTGATCTTCCGCGACGAAGCGTTCCGCACCTTACTGTACGGCGAAAAAGTAAAAGGTTATATCAAAAGCATTCGCCCCGACCGCAAAATTGATTTAAGTCTGCAAGCACAAGCGCGCGACAGCAAAGAAGATCTAGCCGAAAAAATTCTTGCCGATTTGCAACGCCAAGGCGGCACTTCGTTTGTAACCGACAAAAGCGAACCTGAATTAATTTACAAAATATTTAATGTGAGCAAAGGCAATTACAAAAATGCCCTGAGCCTGCTCTATAAACAACGCAAAATCCTAATTGAAAAAGACAAAATCACACTCGTTGAACAAGGACAATAAAATGTCGGCTGCAGAAAAAACTATTCGCTGGGGCATTATTGGCGTGGGCGATGTGTGTGAACTCAAAAGCGGACCAGGTTTTTATAAAGCGGAAAATTCCCAACTGATTGCGGTGATGCGCCGCAACGGCGAAAAAGCGAAAGATTTTGCTGCACGACATAATGTAGATCTATGGTACAACAATGCCGAAGCACTGCTCGCCAATCCCGACGTCAATGCCGTTTATATCGCCACACCACCTGCGCAACATAAAGATTACGCAATCGCCGCGTTAAATGCGGGCAAAAATGTGTATATCGAAAAACCCGTCACCCTCAATGCCGCCGAGTGCGATACGATTATCGCGGCGGAAAAAAACAGCGGCAAAAAAGTGAGCGTTGCACATTACCGCCGCTACGTTCCTTGCTTTATGAAATTAGCTGAATTAATTAAGGCTGGTGCTATTGGCGAGCCACTAATGGTTCAGCTGGATATGCTGCAACCTGCCAAATCCAAAATCATTACCGAAACTGAGGATAACTGGCGAGTTAACCCGGCATTATCCGGCGGCGGCCTGTTTCACGATTTGTCACCGCACCAGTTAGATTTAATGATTTATTGGTTTGGTACAGTTGTTCAAGCAAGTGGCTTCGGCTACAACCAACGTCAATTCAATACAGCCGATGACTGTGTGCTGGGCTGGGCAAAATTTGCTACGGGCGTGGTACTACAAGGCCGCTGGCATTACGCGGTGGCGCCAGAGCAAACCCGCGACCTGTGTGAAATTATCGGCACTGCCGGAAAATTAACAATCAACTTTTTTGGCCAGCAAGTGATTCACTTAATTAATGGTGATGGCGAACAGGAAATTATTATCCCTAACCCGCAACATATTCAGCAGCCGATGATTGAGCAGGTGAATAGCTATTTTCGCGGCGAGCGGGATAACCCTTGCAGCGTAACTGAAGCAAAAGCGGTGATGGAATTGATTGATTGTTTTAGCAAGCCTATTTAACCCGCTAGATTTAGTTGAACAAATAGGGGATAGCGGTCAATTAAATCGTCGTCACTCCCGTTTGCGGGAGTCCAGATTTAAACATTAAAACCTATGGATCCCCGCACGCGGGGATGACGCTCTGACACTACACGCCGCTGAACTAATTGGCATTAAATAAATGGGGAAACAATTGTTGTTTTTCTTCTGCCGTTAAACCTTCCACGCGTGTTTTATTCACTTCTGGAATTTCTTCCACACCCGCAAAATACTCCAGCGCTTTTTCCAAACTGGCTTCGCGAATAATGTGCAGAATGGGATAAGGGGCACGATTGGTGAGGTTTTCGGCATCATCCGGTTCGGCGTGGGCAAAACAATAGTGCGGGTGAAAGGTGGCGAGCTGATAAACGCCAACCCAGCGATTGCGTTTGAGTAGCTGCTGAGTCCAATTCAAAAACTGGTTGTAGTCAAAAAAATCCTGCAGGTGATTGGGCACAATTACCAAAGTGGTTTCAATCTCGTTTGCGGGTTTTTCGTCGAGCAATTCCATTTCTTGTTGCAGGTCTTGTAGCAGCAATTCGTCGTCAGTGGCGTAGCTAACAAAAAAGCGCACGCGATTTTCGCGGGTGGGTTTGCCAGAAAACGGGCAGAGGTTTAACCCTATCACCACCTCGTTTAACCAGCGGGCGACATCGGCTACTATTTTTTCATCGAGGATTTTTGCATCAAGATCCTGCGCACTCATGCAATCAGACTCCGGCTTTTTTCTGTTGCAATAACAAACCTATGCCCTCGATAAAATCCAGCACCAGTTCATCGTCACAGGCTTTGTACTGTTCATGACCGGCTTTGCGAAATAGCGCCGCCAGATCTGATTTGGTCAGTTCAATCGTCACCAATTTCAGTGCATCGCGCAGATCCTGCTCATGCAAGACAAAAGCAATACGCAATTTTTTCAACACATCGTTATTGGAAATTTTGGCGTGTTTTTCGATCACCTCAACGTCAGCATCGGCTTTTTTACCGCGCTGTTGCTCAATCAAATTATTCAGAAAAACAATCAGAATATAGTCCGGCATGGCGGCAAAACCGGGTTGATAATCAGTCTTGAGCAAATTGGCGACGTCTTTATCGCTCAGGTCGATATCCGCGCGGGCAAACAGGGTTTGAATTTGTGCTGCATCCAATTGCAAGGATTGCGTCAGTTTGCGAAAAATATCGTTGGTTCTCATAGGATGGCTCTTTGATGAAAGCAAATAATTGAGGCATTCTACCGCAAAGCCCGCGCCGCCTGAGAATGAATCCATGTATCCGTTTACTGAAATCAATCCGTTTGCGCCTGAGTTGGTCGCCGCGCGCAAACGCGCCAAACAACTCTGCCAGCAATTAAATGCCCTGCGCGCCGATCAAGCCAAAGCACGCAAACCGTTTTATCAGCAACTTTTTGCGCAAGTAACACGCGCCTATATTGAACCGAATTTCTTTTGCGATTACGGCAGCAATATTTATTTGGGCGTAGAATTTTATGCAAACCACAATTGTGTGATTCTGGATGCCGCCGAGGTGCGCATTGGCGACCGGGTGATGCTGGGGCCGAATGTGCAAATTTATAGCACCAGCCACCCACTCGATCCGGTTGAACGCGCCAGCGGCAAAGAGTGCTGCGCGGCAATTGCGATTGGCGATGACTGTTGGATTGGCGGCGGCGCGATCATTCTAGCGGGTGTCAGCATCGGCGCGGGCACAGTGATCGGCGCAGGCAGTGTGGTAACTAAAGATATCCCAGCCGGTGTAGTGGCGGCTGGCAACCCCTGCCGAATCATTAAAACCATTCACCAAACGGTTAATTGATCACCCGATATACCCTGAAAATAAGCTGAATATGCGTATTTTACTTGCCGGATTGGCTCATTTTTTCTATGGTGTCCGGCTGTGCCTGCGATTTGGGCTTCATTTTTGCAGAAACAGACGATAAATCTGGTCAAAATAAGACCACCCCAAACCACAGAATGTGCCTGCTGGTGACCAAGTCACTGCTCCTCTAAACAGAATAAGGGCACATTTTTCACGACATGAGAGGAAGTATCACTATGCAACCTACCTTGTTCGAGCAAGCGCTCGATCTATTAGTATTTGGCATGGGCACAGTCTTTGTGTTCCTGGCGATTTTGGTAATTGCAATCAACCTGATGTCGCGCTTTGTCGGAACTTTTTTCCCTGAAGCTCTAGTGCCCGAGGCTACTCGAGCGCCAACCAAGCCTGTCACCGGCGAATTAGATAACACTACCCTCGCTGTAATCCAAGCGGCTATTCGTCAACATCGCGACCGCCAAAATAGTAACAAGTAGCCGCGCGCCTAATTCTGGAGTTTATCAATGCCTAACAATAATCCGCTCGGTGTTACCGATGTAGTCTTGCGCGACGCGCACCAATCCCTGTTTGCCACCCGCATGCGTTTGGACGATATGCTGCCTATTGCAGCAAAACTGGACAGCGTCGGTTTCTGGTCGCTTGAGTCTTGGGGCGGCGCCACCTTTGATGCCTGTATTCGCTATTTGGGCGAAGATCCTTGGGATCGCATTCGCGAGCTGAAAAAAGCCATGCCCAAAACCCCGCAGCAAATGCTATTGCGCGGACAGAACCTGTTGGGCTATCGCCACTATGCCGATGACGTAGTAGAAGCCTTTGTTGAGCGCGCTGCGGTTAGCGGTGTGGATGTATTCCGTGTGTTTGATGCGATGAACGATATGCGCAATATCGAAATCGCCATGAAATCGGTAAAACGCCAGGGCAAACACGCACAGGGCACCCTCGCCTACACCATCAGCCCAATTCACACTCTGGATGGCTGGGTTGCACAGGCAAAACAAATTGAAGATATGGGCGCAGACTCTATCTGTATTAAGGATATGGCTGGCCTGTTGAAACCCTACGAGGGTTTTAAACTGGTTAAGCGCTTGAAAGAAGAGTGCGACATTCCGATTCATATGCAGTGCCACGCCACCACCGGCCTTGCCCACGCCACCATTTTGAAATGTGTGGAAGCTGGGATCGATAACGTGGATACCGCGATTTCCTCTATGTCCATGACCTATGGCCACAGCCCGACCGAAACCCTGGTCGCCACGCTGGAAGGCACCAACCGCGATACCGGTTTGAATTTGGTCTTGCTGGAAGAGATAGCCGCTTATTTCCGCGAAGTCCGCAAAAAGTACGCAAAATTTGAAGGCTCACTGACCGGTGTGGATGGGCGCATCCTGATCGCGCAAGTGCCCGGCGGCATGCTCACCAATATGGAAAGCCAATTGCGCGAGCAAGGTGCCCTGGATCGCTTTGATGAAGTATTAAAAGAAATTCCCCGCGTGCGTGAAGATTTGGGCTTCATCCCGCTGGTTACCCCCACCTCGCAAATTGTCGGCACCCAAGCGGTACTCAATGTACTGAGCGGTGAGCGCTACAAAAACATTTCG
>CAXAVL010000182.1:0-9309 GCA_963971905.1 uncultured Cellvibrio sp. | reverse complement strand
TGGAAGCGTTTCGCGCAACATTGGAGGAAGCAAGTAACTCAACTTTACTCTTGCATGTGATAGATTCCGCAGCGGAAGAGCGCTTGCGCAATACCGAGCAAGTGGAGTTGGTGCTAGAAGAAATTGGCGCAGCCGATTTGCCCCAATTGCGCGTGTATAACAAAATTGATTTGCTTGCCGACGCTGAGCCGCAGATAGATCGCGATGCAACCGGCAAACCTGTTGCTGTCTGGCTTTCTGCGAAGGCTGATCTGGGTTGCGAGTTGCTGACCCAGGCGATTTCTGAACTGCTTGGCAAGGAAGTGGTGAATGGTTGTTTGGTGTTAGCGCCCACACAAGGGCGTTTGCGCGCTATGCTCTACACCCAACAGGCGGTAGTGGCGGAGCATTACCGTGATGATGGCGCCAGTCTGTTACAGATTCGTGTGCCCCAAAGTGATTTATTACGAATTCTCAGTGCCGCTTCTTTGGTGTATGAGGATTTGATTTGGGATGAACAAAGTTTACCAGAGCCCGATGATTTATCCCGGGAGTTGTAAATTCGTGATTCATCCCCAACACAGCTTTACTTTCTATCTGGAGAAAAACTATGGCCTGGAATGAACCGGGAAAAGATAAGGATCCTTGGGGTGGGCGCGACAGCGGCAAGAATAACGATGGCCCGCCGGATCTTGATGAGGCATTTAAAAAACTGCAAGACAAGCTAAACGGTATGTTTGGTGGCGGCTCAGGTGGTGGAAGATCATCTGGTGGTGCTAGCTTTGGGCCTTTATTTGCGATTGGTGCCGTTATTATCGCTTTGTTTTATGTTGGCGCCGGGGTTTATCAAGTCGATGCTAAAGAGCGCGCTGTGGTGCTTAAGTTTGGCGCTTTTTCTGAAATCAAAACGGAAGGTTTGAACTGGAATGCGCCTCTAATCACCGAGGTGGTTATCGTCAACGTCACCGGCGAGCGTCAGTATCCGTCTCGTGGTTTGATGCTGACTGAAGACGAAAGCATTGTTGAGCTGCCGATCTCGGTGCAGTACAACGTCTCTGATGTCAGGGCATTTGTATTGAATGTACGCGACCCGGAAACCAGTCTGCGTCATGCAACGGATTCAGCGGTGCGGCACGTAATAGGCTCCAGTGAATTGAATCAGGTGTTATCGGAAGGGCGTCAGAAGATCGCAGAAGAAGTGAAGCTGCGTTTGCAGGCTTATCTTGATGCTTATGCCGCTGGGATTCAGGTGAATACAGTGAACATTCAGGACGCTCGCCCACCCGAAGAGGTTCGCTCTGCGTTCGATGATGTAATACGGGCAAAAGAAGATGAGGCGCGCTTTAAAAATCAAGCGCAAGCCTATGCCAATGGCATTATCCCCGAGGCTCGCGGTCGCGCGCAGCGGATGATCGAAGAGGCTGAAGCCTATCGCGCCGAAGTGGTTGCGCGCGCAGAAGGTGAATCAGATCGCTTTGAGAGTCTCCTTACCGAGTACAAACGTGCTCCGGAAGTGACGCGTCAGCGTCTGTATCTTGAAACCATGGAAACGGTGATGGCGAACTCATCCAAGGTAATGGTGGATGTGGCGGGTGGCAACAATATGCTCTATTTGCCGTTAGATCGTATGGGTAATCGTGAACAGGCGAGTGAACCTCAAGTTCGACCTGAGAATTTTAATAGTCGCACGGCGCAGCCGACTGATGCGACTAAGCCCCTTCTTCGTCGGGAGATGCGCTAATGTCCAGTAAAGGTATTTTTTCCATCGTGGTTATATTGATCGCATTGGTGGTCGGATCGAATTCGATGTATGTGGTGACTGAATATCAGCGCGCCGTCGTATTGCAGTTTGGTCGCTTGGTTAAGGCGGATGTTCCACCCGGCTTGCACTTTAAGCTGCCGTTTGCAGAAAAAGTGCGCAAGTTTGATGGGCGTTTATTGACTGCCGATATGGCTACCGAGAGTTTCTTTACCGTAGAGAATAAACGCATCATGGTGGACTCGTTTATCAAATGGCAGGTGAGCGATGTAGAAACTTACTACAAAGCCACTGGTGGTGATGAGATGATCGCTGAAAACCGCTTGTCACAGCGTGTAGCAGATGGTTTGCGTAACCAGTTTGGTCGCCGCACCTTGCACGATGTGGTGTCGGGTAAACGCGACGAGTTAATGAGTGAGATCACTGCCAGTATTAATGTTGATGCGGTAAAGTTGCTTGGCATTGAGGTGAAGGATATCAGGGTAAAACGTATCGATTTCCCTGCTGAGGCCAGTCAGTCTGTGTTTGCGCGGATGGCGGCGGATCGTGAAAAAGAAGCGCGTGAATATCGCTCTCAGGGTAAGGAGCAGGCTGAAGTGATTGGGGCGGATGCGGACCGTCAGGTTTCTGTGCTTGAGGCAAATGCTTATCGCGACGCAGAGCGTATTCGCGGTGAAGGTGATGCCAAGGCCGCAGCGATTTTTGCTAGTGCCTACAATAAGGATCCTGAATTCTATAGTTTTGTGCGCAGTCTTAATGCTTATCGTCTGAGTTTTAGCGGCAAAGATGATTTGATGGTAGTTGACCCCAAAAGCGACTTTTTCCGCTACCTGAAAGACCCCAAAGGCAAAAATTAAGCCTCGGTTTTTCAGCAAATCGCCCGCTCTGCGGGCGCTTTGGTTTTGGGGGGATTAACTTGTTGTAATTGACCTACAATTCCCCCGCCAAACAGTGTTAAAATGCCGCAACCGAGCCAGCCGCTCGGTTTTTTTATGTGTGCTTACCTGATTCGCATTTAACTCTGCACCTAACCTGCATTTAACTAGAGTCGCTTATGACCTACGCTGATCGTTGGCTATTACCGGACGGAGTGGAGGAAATTCTCCCCGCCGAGGCCAAAGCCATAGATAGTTTGCGTCGCCGCCTGCTGGACTTATACAGCACCTGGGGCTACGACATGGTGATCCCACCGCTGCTGGAATATACCGATTCATTGCTTATCGGCCTGGGGCGCGATGTCGATTTACTCACATTTAAAGTCACCGATCAGTTAAGTGGCCGCACCTTGGGTATTCGCGCCGACATCACGCCGCAAACGGCGCGTATGGATGCCCACAGTTTTAAACACACCGGCGCCAATCGCCTGTGTTACGCCGGCCATGTAGTTCACACCCGGCCTAAAAATCCGCTAGCAACTCGCACACCTATTCAAGCCGGGCTTGAGTTTTACGGTGAGCCGGGTGTGGTAGCGGATATCGAAGTAGTTTCACTCTTATTAGAGTCTTTGCAGGTGGCGGGTTTGCCGCGCTTGCATATCGATTTGGGCCATGTCGGAATTTATCGTGCGATTGCGGCAGATGCCGGTTTGAGCAAAATCCAGGAAGATACTTTTTTTGAGTTGTTGCAGCGCAAAGCGACAACTGAGATTCGCGCTTGGGTTGCTGCCAATATTAGTGAAGCTGCCAAAGCCGAGTTGTTTTTAGTGCTGCCAACCTTGGCAGGCGATAAAACAGTCTTACATAAAGCACGCGAATTATTTAATGGCGTAAAGGCTGCGCAGGTTGCGGTCGATCAGTTGGATGAGGTCGCGCGTATTATCGAGCAGCGCTATCCCGCTGCTGAGTTGTATTTTGATTTGGGCGAGCTGCGCGGTTATCACTATTTAACCGGTTTGGTTTTTGCCGCGTTTGCACCTGGCTATGGCAATCCTATCGCTAGCGGTGGTCGTTACGATCATATTGGCGAGGTGTTTGGGCGCGCTCGTCCTGCCACAGGTTTTGCGGTCGATATCACCGCTATCAGTAAATTGGGTTTGCTCACTAAAGTTGGTGTTCCTGCCATTGCCGTGATTGAAACGGGTGATGCGCAACAGTGGCAAATGATTCAAGCCCTGCGTCAGCAAGGTCAGCGGGTTATCGCAGTCAATCATGGCGCTAATCTTGCCGAGTTGGGTTGTGATCGCCAATTACTGTTATTTGATGGCCGCTACCAGGTCGTAGCACTTTAAATTCGTCTATTTTCTTTTTTTATTCAGCACAGAGAGTTAAACCAGTCATGGGCAAGAACGTCGTGGTATTAGGCACCCAATGGGGTGACGAAGGTAAAGGCAAGATCGTGGACTTGTTGACCGATCAGGTCTCCCTGGTGACGCGTTTCCAAGGCGGCCACAATGCCGGTCACACCTTGGTGATCGATGGCAAAAAGACCGTACTTCACTTGATTCCCTCTGGCATTTTGCGCGAAGGCGTTACCTGTCTGATTGGTAATGGTGTGGTCTTATCGCCTGAAGCTTTACTAAAAGAAATCAAAGGGTTGGAAGATACCGGCGTTTCAGTGCGTAAAAATTTGCGTCTGTCGCCTGCTTGCCCGCTGATCCTGCCGTATCACGTTGCCTTGGATCAGGCGCGTGAACTGGCGCGTGGCGATGCCAAAATCGGCACTACTGGCCGTGGTATTGGCCCAGCCTACGAAGACAAGGTTGCGCGTCGTGGTTTGCGCTTGGGTGATCTGGTTAATTTGAATAGCTTTGCTATTAAGCTCAAAGAAATTCTCAGCTACCACAACTTTGTACTGACTAATTATTTCAAAGTAGAGGCAGTTGATTTTGATAAGGTGATGGCAGACTGCAAGCTTTGGGCTGAGCAATTATTGCCGATGATGGCTGATGTAACTGAGTTTCTTCACACTGCGCGTGAGAATGGTGAAAGTATTCTATTCGAAGGTGCGCAAGGTTCACTGCTGGACATCGATCATGGCACCTATCCCTTTGTGACCTCGTCCAATACCACTGCTGGTGGTACTGCCACGGGTTCAGGTTTTGGTCCGCTTTATCTCGATTATGTTCTCGGTATCACCAAAGCCTATACCACCCGTGTTGGTTCAGGTCCGTTTCCTACTGAGTTGGGTTGTGAGATTGGTGAGTATTTGGGCAAAAAAGGCCATGAGTTTGGCGCCACCACCGGGCGCAAGCGTCGTTGTGGTTGGTTTGATGCGGTAGCTGTTCGTCATGCCAATCGCATCAACAGTGTTACGGGTATTTGCCTTACCAAACTTGATGTGCTCGATGGTTTGGAAACCGTGAAAATTTGTATTGGTTATCAAGATGCCAAAGGCAATCCAATTGTTGGTATGCCTTACGATGCGGATGGTTGGGCTGGCATCAAGCCAATCTATGAAGAAATGCCTGGTTGGAAAGAATCTACCGTGGGTGCTCAAACCTTGGCTGAATTGCCTGCTAACGCCCGCGCCTATATTAGCCGCTTGGAAGTGCTGATTAAGGCGCCAATCGATATTGTCTCGACTGGCCCTGATCGAGTTGAAACTATAGTGTTGCGTCATCCATTTTTGGCGTAAGAATCATTGTTTTCATCGTTTTAAGGCCCGCTCATCGCAGTGGGCTTTTTTATTTGCGAAACCATTGATCACAGATAATTGATATATAGCATCTCAATTGATAGCGCTGTCAATTTGCGAAAAGATAAATCAAAAAAGCACCCAATCACCTTATAGTCATATAGACATATACGTGGATATAGGAGTAGGATGTAATATCTTGCTACTTTTCGGCTACATAAATGCAAGATGATTTGACTAATGAAACTCTTGATACAAACTCAATAAGTCCTTATTGCCTGACATGGCATATGAGGCGCGATAAAAATCACCTGATCATAATATTAAACAAGGGGTTGGCTATGGTTTTCCATAAGAATCAAAAAGATCCACTACAGCAAGCAGTTAAATTTAAAAAGTCCATGTTGGCGATGTGCATCATGGCATTGAGTGCTCCGTCTTTTGCGCAGGATTCGAATGCAAATAGAGACGCCAATGTTGAGGAGGTCGTTGTAACTGGTGTTCGTGCAAACCTTCAAAATGCACAAGATATAAAGCGTAATTCTGATACGTTCGTAGACGCGATTTCTGCAGAAGATATAGGTTCGTTGCCTGATCGCAGTGTCTTGGAGGCGATGCAACGTATTCCTGGCGTTTCAATTGAGCGGTTTGCTGCTGCAAATGACCCTGATCACTTTGGTGTTGAAGGTTCGGGCGCTGTAATTCGCGGTATGAGTGCAACTCGCTCTGAATTTAATGGTCGCGACTCTTTTACTGCTAACTCTGGGCGTGGATTAAGTTTTCAAGACGTTCCTCCGGAGTTGATGGCTGGTGTTCAGGTATTCAAAAACCAATCTGCCGATATGGTAGAAGGTGGGATCGGCGGTACGGTTAATTTAATTACCCGTAAGCCTTTCGATTCTAGTGATCGCGTAGTAGCTTTTAATGTCGACTATTCCTATGGCGATATAGCTGAAGAGTGGACCCCTACGTTCTCAGGTCTTTTTAGTGATCGCTGGGAAACAGATGCGGGTGAGTTTGGCTTTTTGATCAACGCATCAAAGTCATCTTTGAAAGGTATTTCACACGGCATCCAGTCTGATGCTTACGTCGAGTACCGGGATGATTACACCGATTATCCGCGTGCTTTGTCTGCACCAGGCGCCGGTCATGCCGGTCCAAATGACATAGCTGGAGCTGAGCGTTTTGCTGAAGCCGGCCGTTCGGTTTGGATGCCTCAAGGCTCGAACGCGACAATGAAATTCGATGACCGTGACCGCCAAGGTATTGCTACTGCGCTTCAATGGGAAAACCCGGAAGATACTTTCCTTGCCACAGTGCAATTCATGCGTTCAGACGCTGAGTTGGCTTGGACAGAGAACGCAATTAAATACCAGTCAGGCTATGAGCGTCGTCAAGCGCTTCCACTGCAAGGAACTGAATACGAATTCAATGATGATGGCTTATTTCAAGGCGGTGTGATCACTCAAGATGGTCGTTTCAGTGACGGCGGGTGGCGTTCTGCTGATCCGGATAATCCTGAAGCATTGCGTTTGCCACACGCAGCAAGCTGGGCTAATCCTGCCGTTGCGCAGTTTGGCTCTCGTTTTCAGGCCGATAACCGTTACAAGAGCACTCGCACAGTAATCGATGATTTTGCTACTAACTTCAAATGGACGCCAAGCGATAAATTCGAATTGAGCTTGGATTTGCAATACATCAAAGCCAATACTGAAGATGATGATGTGACTGTAATGATGGCAACGCACGCCATTCAGGATTTTGATGTGTCAGGTAGTACACCTCGCCTCACGTTGATCGAACCGTGGCACGGTATCCGCGATAATAATATGGCCGTAGATGGCAATGCGCTGGTTGTAGAAGGTAGTGAGGGTACTGGCTCATATGGTGTTGCGGGTGCAGGTGTGTCGGTTGGTGGTAAGGCGCTGCCAGGCTTCTCAAATGACCCAGCCGGCGATTCAAATTGGTTCCAAGATCCCACTTCTTACTGGTGGCAATCGGCGATGGACCACTACGAGCGCTCAGAAGGTGACTCTAAAGCAGCTCGGTTAGATGGCATTTATACCTTCGATGATGATGCTGGGCTCATAAAGTCGGTTAGATCGGGCATACGTTATGCAAATCGCGAACAAACTGTTCGCTCTACAACGTACAACTGGGGGCAACTGGCACCCATTTGGGCTTCACCCTATGATCAAATAGGTTGGATAGACTCTCCAATCGTCTCTGAGCTAAATGGTCAGTGGGAAGCGGTAGATTGGTCAGACTTCCATGGTGGCGGCGTCATTAATATTCCTGGAAATACAATGCTTCACCCTTCCGACGCGTTGGTTAAGTCCATCGTAAAAGAGCAGCGCAAGTTGCCAACAGGTGGTAGTGGTAATCTTTGGGAGAATGCTTCTGATCGCCCTGGTACCGTCAATGGTTCCTATTTCTTGCCTTCTGAAGTCTTTATTACTGAAGAAACCAACCAAGCTGCCTACGTTCGTGTCGATTTTGGCTCCGAAGATCATGCCTATCGATTCGACGGAAATTTTGGTTTGCGCTACGTAAACTTTGAGCGTGTGGCTACCGGTTCGGTACAGTACCCTGACGTGCTTCCACGTGAGTTACCGCCTGCAGGCGCTCCAGACCCACGAAACACTTCAGCGCATCTAGCCTATCTCGACGGAAAAAGAAATGAATTGTTAGCTGCCGCCGCGAGTAATCCAGATTACAATCCTCCTGCGTTGAGTGCCAATCCAACTCCTGCGGAGATATCAGCTCGTCGTTCGTATGATAATACATTCATCAAGTCGGATTATGATGCTGCAACAAAATACGCGGGTGACATCGGTAACTTCCTTTCTGAAACCGAGCTTGGTTTTGGTAACAATGGAGCATCTGTCGAGGACTCCGTGCATGACTACGATGTCTGGTTGCCGAGTTTTAACTTGAAAGTGGAGTTAACTGATGACCTTTTAGTGCGCTTTGGTGCTTCAAAGGCAATCGCAATGCCTGACATGGACTTGGTGCGTAACACTACCAGTCTGCGGGCGTTCGAAACTACTCGAGCTGTGTTGACCGATACGTCGGTAACACCTCCATCAACGACGCTTGTCGGCGGCACTATTAATACTTGGGCGGGGAGTTCTGGCAACCCTTATTTGAATCCGATGGAGTCTAAACAGTACGACGCTTCTCTGGAGTGGTATTTTGCCGACGTTGGTTCTTTGACATTGTCGTTGTTCAAGAAAGATTTGAGTAACTTCTTTGTGAACGGTGCGTTTGATCGCGTTTATACCAACCCAACTTCGGGTATAACGCAGACCGCGACAGTGGAGGGTACTATCAATAATGGTGAAGGCGAGTTGGAAGGGTTTGAGCTTGCGTATCAACAATTCTATGACATGCTGCCAGCTCCTTTTGATGGTCTAGGTTTGCAAGTTACCTATAGCTATATCGATTCCAAAGCAATCCCCAACTCTGGCAGCCTTGATTTGGATGACGGTGGTGACATAGATACCGGTGCGCGTATAGACCTTTCCGGCTTACCGTTGCAGGGGCAATCGAAAGACACGTTCAATATCGTGGGCATGTACGATAAAGACGCAATTTCATTGCGCTTGGCATACAACTGGCGTTCACGCTACTTGTTAACAACTCGCGATGTAATCAGCCGCTATCCTTTGTGGAATGAAGACGCGGGCTTCCTTGACGGCTCTGCGTTCTACAAGCTTAACGATAATTTGACAGTGGGTTTGCAGTTTACCAATCTGTTGAATACGCAAACCGAAACCGTCATGATGCTTGATGGAAAAGGGCTGGAGGCTGGTCGGTCATGGTTTGTTAACGATAGACGTGTAGCGCTGTTGTTGAAAGGCCAGTTCTAAGTTCTAAGACGCTGGGAAAAGCGCACAACGAAAGTTGTGCGCTTTTTTTATTTCAAATCTATGCGTGTGTATTTGAATCTCCCATGATCCGATTTCACACTTTGGGTCTATTATTGAGGAGTCGCG
>CAXAVL010000181.1:0-9351 GCA_963971905.1 uncultured Cellvibrio sp. | reverse complement strand
CCAACGCTAGTGGCCGATGCAGTCGCCGATTTTTCACTAGCCGATCACCAGATGGCACTGAATTATATTGCGCAACGCTGTGGCTACATCACCTCGCTGGAAAATATTCTGCCTCAGCTCACACCGAGCGCAGCAGGCTTAACCCGCGAGCGCATGCAAGCCGATATTGCACAGATATTAATGCTGACGCCGGATGAAATAGATCCCGATGAAAACTTGAGTTATCAGGGACTGGATTCCATTCGCCTTATGTCGCTGTTGGAGCAATGGCGCAGCATGGGCGCGCAGATACAGTTTATCGATCTCGCCGAAAAAACCACCCTCAATGAGTGGTGGCAATTGACACAAGAAAAAAGCAACGCAGCGGTTAATGCTGGAGCGCAAACAGCACTGAAGGAAACTGCATAATGACGCGCGAATGGCAGCGGCCAGTTACCGATGCACAACTGGGTATTTGGCTCGGGCAGCAAATGGATATTGCCAGCCCGCGCTACAATGCCGCTGAAGCAATTGAATTGCGCGGCGCGTTAAACATAAGCTGTTTTCAACAAGCGTTAAATGAAGTGATAGCAAACAGCATCAGTTTGCAATTGAGATTTAAACAAACTGAAAACGGACCACAACAAACGTTTAATCAATTCAGCCACGTAGACAATATCGCCCAGCCGGAACAACTGGATTTCAGTCAACATGGAGTAGATGGCCGCGATGAATCGGCCATGGATGCAGCGCAGGCCTGGATGCAGCAGGATTTAGCAGTGCCAGTAGACCTACAACAGGGGCCGTTATTTAAGCAGGCGTTGTTAAAGCTCGGAGAAAATCATCACCTGTGGTACCAGCGTATTCACCATATCGCCTGCGATGGTTTTGCCTTTGCGTTACTCACGCAACAGCTAGCGGAACGCTATTCGGAATTGCTCGCCAACAAAACGAGTCAATCTGCAATTAAGATTGAACAACAACTAAAATGTTTTGAATTAATTGAAGCAGAAAATAGCGTCTATCAGCAATCGCCCGCGCTTGCAAAAGATCGAGCTTATTGGCGCGATGCCCTTAACCGAAAAAATATCAAAGTCGATGAGATGCGCTCATCATTTGGCACTGCCAGTTTTTCTCGCGCTAGCGCAGCACCGGCTAATACACATTTACGCAATAGTAGTTATATCAGCGCCGAACAATTAGCCCAGCTGCAACAACTAGCTGCGCCCTTAGGCCTAACCTGGTCAGATTTTCTCTTGGCCTGCGTTGCACAATTGCTCTATCGCCAAACAGCAGCTGCAACCATAACACTGGGCATTCCAGTGATGAACCGCATGGGCTCTGCCAGTTTGCGTATTCCCGCCATGGTAATGAACATTATTCCCCTGCCGATTAACCTGAAGGGAATAACCACAACTACAGCGCTGGCACAGGCCATTAGCCAGCAACTCAAAAAATCGCGCCCACACCAGCGCTATCGCTATGAACAACTTAAACACGATTTAGGCATTGGCAGCACACAAAAATTATTTGGCCCGGTAGTTAATATCATGCCCTTTGATCGCCCCTTGGGTTTTAGCGGATTACAAGCGCATGCACACAATCTATCCGCTGGACCAGTGGAAGATATATCGTTTGCGTTTGTATTGGAAAACAAATTAATTGCAAACAAGTGCGCACCAGAAAGTTGTCTTCGCTTTGATCTGGATGCAAATCCCAATCGCTACACTAAAACAAAGTTGAATCAGATCCAGCAAGAATTTCACGCGCAATTACACCAGATTCTGCAAAATCCAGATGCGGCACTCAGCGTAGATATACAACAACTGTCCTGGCTTGAAGGAAAATTTCTCGCCGCCCCCACCCATTCGATATTGCACAGTATTTATCAGCAGATATGTGCGCAGCCAGCGGCAATTGCACTGCAGCAAGACGACGAAACATTAACTTATCAGCAACTCGCCGCACACAGCGCTAGCGTGGCAATCAGCATTGCCGATATGGGTGTTGTGCCCCATTGTGTGATTGCCTTGATATTGCCGCGCAGTACCGAGGCTATTAGCGCAGCTCTTGCGTGTTGGCTGTTGGATTGCACCTTTGTATTTCTCGATCCGGAAGCGCCCCAAACACGCAACGCGCTGATCATTGCCAATGCGCAACCGGCGCTGGTAATCGTTGAAAAAATAACGCCGGATTTCAGTGAACTACTCACCCACACCGATAGCAAACTGGTCAGCCTGCCTTATTTGCGCAAAACCCAACAGCCGCTGGCAAGCGAACAATTTCATCCACTATGGCAAAGAGCGACGCAAAACAAATGCGCGCAGACACATGCACCGGCTTATTTAATTTACACCTCAGGCTCAACCGGAACGCCCAAGGGTGTTGTCATAGGTCACCAAGCTTTGGCTGAATTTGTCGCCAGCAATCAGGATTCTTACCAGATTCAGCGGCAAGATCGGGTTCTGCAATTTGCGCCCTTGCATTTCGATGCCTGCATTGAAGAAATATTTGTCACCCTCAGCCAAGGCGCGCGCTTGGTATTGCGCAACAGCGCGATGCTGGAATCCATGCCGATTTTTTTACAACAATGTGCGCAATGGCAAATAACACTGCTGGATTTACCCACTGCGTTTTGGCATGAGTTGGCATTTGCCTGCAAACATTTAGCCCTCGCCCTACCCGAGCAGCTGCGCGCCATTATTATTGGCGGTGAAGCGGTTATGCCCGAACGTGTAGCCCAGTGGCGCGCCTGTTTTGGGGAAAGTGTTGCATTGTTTAATACCTATGGCCCCAGCGAAGCAACGGTGATCGCCACCTGTGTAAACCTATGCAGCGCAGAACAGCTTAACCAAAACTTGCCCATTACAATTGGCTCACCCTTGAGTGGCCGCGCACTCGCAGTGGTAGATGAAAACTTACAGCTACTGCCTAAAGGTGAAGAGGGCGAACTACTATTAACTGGTCTGCCTGCAAGCGCAACGGAAAATGAACTCACCGGCGGTTTAGCCGATGGCTATTTGCATTTGCCCGAAAAAAACGTGTCCGCTTTTATTCTACTGGCGTTGCCCTGGCAAGAAAAAACATTGCGCGCCTACCGCACCGGTGACCGGGTAAAAATTAATGTGCACAATCAGGTTGAATTTATTGGCCGCTTGGACGATCAAATAAAAATCAGCGGTTACCGTATTGATCCGCTGGAAATTGAAGCCGCGTTAATAAAATTAAACGGCGTGCGCGAGGCTGCTGTAGTGGCAATTGCCAAAGGGCACCAAGAAAAAACGCTGGTCGCGCATGTGGTGAGTGATCATTTGGTAAGTAATTGTTCAGAAGGTGATTGTTTGGAAGGTGATTGCACGGCAAGTAATATTCATGCAGACAAGATCAAACAATTGCGCAGCCAACTAAAACACCTGTTACCTGCCCCCATGTTGCCCAGCGCTGTTATCTACCATCAACAGCTAGCTAAAAATGCATCCGGCAAAATCAATCGCACAGCGCTGCAAGAACAATCCGTCGCGCTACTGAATGCCGAGTCAAATCAAACTGAAGCACCCACTGCGCAGGTATTTACTGCCCAGCAAAACATTATTCGCACTATCTGGCAGGAGGTACTGGGGCAACACAATATTCAGTTGGATGACGACTTTTTTGCCTTGGGTGGACAATCCCTGCAATGTATCCAGGTAGCGAATCGTTTGAGTGCAAAATTGCAGCGCGATATCCCAGTGGCTTGGTTGTTTCAACATCCCAGTATTCAGGCGCTCGATGTTTTATTAAATGAGTCGACAAACACTTACGATGCTGATGCGCTATCAAACCAAAGCCATCAACTTATGGCGCAAGATTGCGCTGATTTTTCCCGCAATTTACCCGCTGCAAATCAACACGCCACCAATCCACCTTTGCGCAAACTTGCCAGCACCAGCCCCTGCATACTCTTGACCGGTGCAACAGGTTTTGTAGGCGCGCAGTTGCTGGCGCAACTGGTGAAAACCGGCAACAAAATTATTTGTTTAGTACGCGCAGCAGACCAAACCAGTGCCCGCCGCCGCTTGCTAGAAGCGTGCAAAATCCAACTATTACACCAACAGGTGCTCAATGAACAGGGTGACGAACTCGCTGACAACATTCATCTTCAAATAGCTGATTTGGAACAGCCACGTTTAGGTTTAACAGAAGCGGATTTTTTACGGCTGGCCAATGCAGTAGATGTCATTATTCACAACGCAGCCAACACCAGTGTTATGCGCGACTACCAATCCCTGCGCGCAGCCAATGCCCTGTGTACCCGTGAGTTAATCCAACTCGCCAGCATTAAACAAATCCCGTTTCATTTAATTTCCACTGTTGCTCTGGCGAATCAAGATCCCACCAGCACCCGCCCACAACTGCCAGAAGATTTTGTCCCGCAACATCCTTTGTTGCGCGATGGCTATCAGCAAAGCAAATGGGTGGCCGAACAAATGGCCGCTATAGCGCGCGAAAAAGGTTATGCGATTAATGTGTATCGCCTGGCGCGAGTGACTGGCGCGCAGGATTCAGCCTATGTCAATCAAAAAGATTTGGTGTGGAGTATTTTGCAAGCAGGTTTACCGCTTGGCATCTTGCCGGAGTTGGGGTTTGAAGAACCCTGGACACCGGTAGACACACTCGCACAATTTATTGTGCAGCACAGTTTGCAACACCCCAACACTGGCGTACTGAATTTGGCTCCGGCTAACAATGTGGCAATTCGCCAAGTCTATCAATGGTTGGCACAAGCCGGACAAGCGTTTGCAGTTATTCCGCTCGCACACTGGTGTGCAGAAATAAAAAAATTCGGTCATGCGCAACACCAGCCTATCGCCGAATTTTTTTTGCAAAACCTGGCTGCCCAAGATACAGGGGATCAGCAAGGCCTGCCACTCACACCTTATATCCATCACCAAAAATTTGATCAGGCCGCCGCCGAATTAAATCTGCAGCTACCGGTTATCAATCAAGCCTTATTTAATCGTTACTTTACCTATGCTGCAGCGCGCGGCTGGTTTGCCGCGGCAAAACCCTTAGCAATATTTGAACAATCTCCTGTGCTTAACACACAGGCGAGACCAACCACAAAGGAGCAAGTGCTATGAGTGAAAAACCCGCACGCACCCCGCCACGGCTGTTACAAGTTGTACGCAGCCAACCTGTTGCACCGCATTTACAGCGCATTACCTTGGGTGGCGAAAACCTGCTCGGTTTTCCCCTGCAGAGTCAGGGCGCCCACATCAAAATTTTTTTACCGCGCGCGCATCAACAACAACCGCAGCTGCCGCAATTAACTGCACAGGGAATTCAGTGGCCGACAGCCGCAGAGCGCCCCATTACCCGCACCTATTCCGTGCGCGCCTATCGCCCGGATAGCAACGAGTTGGATGTCGAATTTGTGCTGCATGGTGAAGGAGAGGAATCTGGTCCTGCCGCACACTGGGCCGCTAATGCGCAAGTGGGTGATTATCTGGGTATCGCTGGCCCCGGCGGACCCGATCCTCTATTGGCCGCTGCAGACTGGCATTTATTAGCGGGCGATATGACTGCCCTGCCCGCCATCGCCGCACTCCTGGAAACACTGCCAGCCAATGCACGAGGCTGTGTTTTTATTGAAACAAATCTTGCAGCTAATGAATTGAAATTAATTCATCCGGCCAATATGCATATTCAATGGTTAGTGCGCGAACCACAGCGCGAGCGATTAGTAGAGGCATTTAAACAGGTCGCACCGCCGCTTGGTGTGAGTTCAATCTCGGCATTTATTGCTGGAGAAAATCTTGCGGTAGTTTCCATTCGCGATTACTTGCGCGCGAGCTATGGCTTAACTAAAAAAAATCTTTACGCCATTCCCTACTGGCGCCGTGGGCAAGATGAAGAAACCTATCATCAAGAGCGCCACCGAATTATGGATGAAGTCTATTAACCCCATTAAGGCGACCCCAAGGAAAACTTCGTGAATTATTTTGCAGAATTTAATAACAAAATTGTACTGGTCACTGGTGCAGCGCAAGGCATTGGCAAGGCGGTAGTGGACGCGATATTACCGCTGGGCGCGAGAGTGGTTGCTGCCGATATTCAATTTACCGGCAATCTAGTATCGGCAAATGATTCACCCGAAAAAATAGCAGAGAATTATTTTCCCGTGCATTTGGATGTTACCAATGCCACTGCGGTTAACGAATTGGTTGCGCAAATAGAGCAGCAACTCGGCGAGATTGATTACCTAGCCAGTATTGCCGGTGTTTTGCAAATGAATTCTCTGTTGGAAACCAGCGACCAACAATGGCAACAGTGTTTTGCCGTAAACACCACCGGCGCATTTAATTTGTGTCGCGCCGTTGCAAGGAATATGCAGATGCGCCAGCGCGGTGCCATAGTCGCGGTGAGTTCCAATGCGGCCAGTACACCGCGCGCCAATATGGGAGCTTACGCGGCCTCCAAGGCGGCCTTATCGCAAATGATTAAATGTTTAGGCCTGGAATTAGCGCAACACAATATTCGCTGCAATCTGGTTTCACCCGGTTCCACCGATACGCAAATGCAACGCCAATTATGGCGCGACGAAACCGGCGCAGCACAGGTGATTAAAGGCTCGCTGGAAAATTATCGCTTGGGCATTCCCCTGCAACAAATCGCCACCCCCCAAACCATAGCGCACAGCATTTTATTTTTACTCTCCGATCAAGCAGCTCATATCACCTTGGAAAATATCTTGGTGGATGGTGGTGCGACCCTTGGTTTGTAGCACGCGCGTTTAACAGGAAGTAATTGATAGTAGCTGCTGATTAACAAACTCTATTTTTATCGATAATTTTTAACGAGGCTTATCATGGCAAAAGAACTCCCTATTATTAACACAACATTAAATCTCGAAAAATCCTTGGCACTCTCCGCCAAAAGCCAACAACTGGTGGCCGGTTTTACCCAGTCAATGATGAAAAAACCCGAGCAATTTGCCCCTGGCCACTTCCCGGTTTATATCGAACAGGGTGAAGGTGCATTGGTTACCGATATCGACGGCAACCAATATATCGATTTTATTTGCGGCCTGGCGGCCAACACCTTGGGGCACAATCACCCGGTGGTGGTGAAAGCAATTACGGAAAATTTGACCAAAGGATTAATTCACTCACTGCCAACGCCAGTAGAAGTGCGCACCGCAGAAACCCTGACACAAATGATTCCCGGCGCGGAAATGGTTCGCTTTTTTAAAACCGGTGCAGATGCCAACTCCGCAGCCGTGCGTCTCGCGCGTTTTATTACCGGTAAAGAGCAGATCGTCACCGTGGGTTACAACGGCTGGCACGACCAATATCAATTTGATACACCCGGTGTGCCCAAATTCATTCAACAACTTACCCATCGTATGCCGTTATTTACGCCGGCAGATGAACAACCCATTCTGGATTTAATTGCATCGCACAACACTGTATTGGCAGCAGTGGTTTTATCAGTGCCTTACAACCGCACCTTAACTGCGGAATTTATGGAAAAAATTCGCACCGCTTGCACAGCTAATAATGTGTTGCTGGTAATGGATGAAGTGGTAACCGGCTTTCGTTTGGCATTGGGCGGTGCACAGGAATTTTTTGGCGTAGCGGCGGATCTGGTTTCGCTCTCTAAAGGCATTGCTGCGGGCATGCCGTTATCGGCTGTGGCGGGGCCAACCAAATACATGGCGGAAATGGAAAAGCTGCAAGTATCCACCACCTTTGGCGGTGAAATGCTATCGCTGGAAGTGTGCGATGCAGTATTAAAAGAATACCAACGTAGCGATTACATTGAAAAAATTGCCGCACTGGGACTGCGCTTAAAAAATGGCGTAAACCAAATCTCCGCCAATCTGGGCACGCCTTTACAAGTGGTAGGCTATGATCCAATCCCCATGTTTTTGTTTGCCAACAATCCGCAGGAGCACGCCAAAATTGCCGAAAAATTTCTCGCACAAATGGCCAGGCGCGGTGTGTTGTTGCGTCGCGAGGTCAATTTTATTTGCGCGGTTCACACCGAAGCACAAATTGATTTCACCATCAATGCGGTAAAAGAGTCATTGCTCGCCATGCAAACGGATGGCGTATTTACATCATTGGCAACCCCGGCATAACAGGAGTAGTGACATGACTTGCTCCTGTTTTTTTCATCAAGGTATCAACCCGCTGGCCAGTTTTTTGGATCAAACACTGACAAAACCACCGAGTTCGGCGCTAGCAACCGCGCGCACAGACCAAGCAACCCACACCAACATTAGCATTGACGATTTAACCAAACCGCAACAGCGCCGCCATTCAAACGAGCGCTATTTAATTAAAGGCGGTTTTATATATACCGCCGATGCAAACAACCGCGTCATCCCCAATGGCTGGGTGTTAGTGGGCGATGGAAAAATTCTAGCGCTAGGCGACCAGCAAACTGAACCGCCGATTTATGACCGCTGGATCAATGCCGAGGGAAAATTAGTAGTGCCGGGTTTTGTAAATCCGCACTGGCATGAAAGTTTTGTCGCTCCCAACGTTGAGCAACCCGATGATTCCAATTTGGAACCATCACCCTATTCGCGCGGTGGCAATATTGAAGCACTGAGCAGCATGTTTGGTTTTATTGCCGGAGTGGGAAAACGTTTAACACCGGGTGAAGCCGTCGCGATTGCTCGCTGGAGCATGTGGACGCAATTGCGTGCAGGCACTACCGCACTGGGCGATCTGGGCTCCGCCAATACCGCCGATGCACTGGCGCAAGCCGCGTTGGATTTAGGTATGCGCATTCGCGTGAGCCGCTGGGGCGCCGATATTATGATTCCCGCCAATTCACCCGAATTTAAAAAAATTGCCGACACACAAGAACAAGCCAATGATTGGCTCGCGCTAATGGAAACCTGGAATGATCACGTTTCGGGTTTAATTGGCGGCATGCCATCCGTCATGGGTGCATTCGGCAGTTCCGATGAACAATTAATTGCGCTGCGCGATATCGCCCATCAATTTCAATCGCCCTATGCCACTCATCTAGCTCCGCTGCGCAATGAACGCGAAGCGGTGATGCGCGTCTTTGGCCGCAGCCCCATCGAACGTTTCGATCACTTGGGGTTATTAACAGATCGCCTGCTAGCCGTACACACAGCTTACGCCAGTGAAACGGAATATCAGCGGTTAATTGCAACCGGCGTGAATATTTGTCACTCACCCGCGCACTACGGCATGCTCGGTGAAGCAACCAATAGTGAAACCAAACAGATCGCACGTTTTTTACAAGATGGCGTACCAGTTTCATCCAGCACAGATGGCGACATTAGTTTTATTGGCGGCATGCCCGAAGCGCTGCGCGCGGCACATTTACATCACAATGAAGCCACTAACG
>CAXAVL010000180.1:0-9414 GCA_963971905.1 uncultured Cellvibrio sp. | reverse complement strand
TTGCATTTGGATTTGGTAGCGGCCTTGCTCCCAAAGCGCCGGGCACCTTCGGCACACTTGCCGCTATTCCCTTTTTTTTACTGCTGCAACATTTATCCTGGCCGGTGTATTTAAGTTGGCTATTGGTTACCTTTGCATTGGGTGTGCTCTGGTGTGATCGCTCATCTAAAGCCTTGGGGGTGCATGATCATGGCGGCATTGTATGGGATGAATTTGTCGGCTTCTGGATTACCATGTTTATGGCGCCCGCCGGTTGGATCTGGATCCTGATTGGCTTCGTACTATTTCGCTTGTTCGATATTGTAAAACCCTGGCCAATTAATTGGCTGGATAAAAAAGTTCACGGCGGTTTCGGCATTATGATCGATGATGTGCTCGCTGGAATTTATGCGCTGCTAGTCCTGCAGTTGATTGCGTTTTTTGTGAGGTAGTCGTGACTATTCGTTTTGTGGAATCTACCAAATTACCTACTCCATTTGGCATGTTCACCATGCACGGTTTCAGTGATGATGAAACGGATAAAGAGCACGTGGTGCTGACGATGGGGGATTTGAGTGATGGAGAGCCATTGCTTGCTCGCGTACATTCCGAGTGTTTGACCGGTGATGCACTATTCAGTATGCGCTGCGACTGCGGCCCGCAATTGCAAGCGGCCATGCACAAAATTTCGGTGGTAGGGCGCGGCGTTATATTTTACTTGCGTCAGGAAGGGCGCGGCATTGGGTTGCTGAATAAAATCAAGGCCTACAATCTGCAAGACCAAGGTGCCGATACAGTTGAGGCCAATGAACAATTAGGTTTTGGCGCAGACATGCGCGATTACTCGATTCTTAAGCCCATGCTTGAACATCTCGATATCAAAGCATTGAAACTGCTTACCAATAATCCGCGCAAAGTAAAAGCGTTGCAGGATATGGGCATTAATGTGGTGGAACGCATCCCGCATCAAACCGGTCGCAATCCCCACAATGCCAAATACCTTGAAACTAAAAAGGGTAAACTCGGCCACTTGTTTAACAGTGAAGACGACGAATAATTTCCGCACTTTTTTGAGATGAAGATCATGACAAGAATAGCAATCGCCGGTGCGGCTGGCCGTATGGGCAAAGCACTGATTGAAGCTACGCAAAAAAATCCACAAACTACATTGGGTGCCGCAACTGTGCGCGCCGGCAGCTCACTGATTGGTGTCGATGCCGGTGAGCTGGGCAATGTGGGCAAACTTGGTATCACACTGGTCGATAACATCGCCGCAGTGATTGATCAGTTCGATGTGTTAATTGATTTCAGTTCACCGCAGGCAACACTCGATCACGTAAAAATTTGCGCCGCGCACAATAAACCTATAGTGATTGGCACTACCGGTTTTAGCGCAAGTGAAAAAACTGAGCTGCTCGTGTATCAAACGCAGATACCTTTATTGCTCTCAGCGAACTTTTCTACCGGCGTGAATTTGTGTTTTAAATTATTGGATCTCGCCGCGCGTGTACTAGGCGATGAATACGATGTAGAAGTCTATGAGGCCCATCACCGTCATAAGGTAGATTCACCTTCAGGCACCGCGGTGCGCATGGGCGAAGTGCTGGCAAATGCGCTGGAGCGCGATTTGGAAAAAGTGGCCGTGTATGGCCGCGAAGGGCAAATCGGTGCGCGCCCGCGCGATACCATTGGTTTCGCTACTGTGCGCGGCGGCGATGTAGTGGGCGACCACACGGTGATGTTTATGGCCGATGGCGAGCGCGTGGAAATTACCCACAAAGCTTCCAGCCGTTTGGCATTCGCCAATGGCGCCGTGCGTGCGGCGGTCTGGTTGCAGCAGCAAAAGACTGGATTGTTTGATATGCAGGACGTTTTGGGCTTGCGTTAATTATTTTCAAAAACATGCAGGGATTTGATGATGGCTGGCTCCAGTTTATTAATGTTGATTGATGATATCGCCACTGTGCTTGATGACGTGGCGGTCATGACGAAAGTGGCCGCAAAAAAAACGGCGGGTGTATTGGGCGATGATTTAGCTCTCAACGCGCAGCAAGTTGCCGGTGTACGCGCCGAGCGTGAATTGCCCGTAGTCTGGGCGGTTGCCAAAGGTTCGATGCTGAATAAAGTCATTCTGGTTCCAGCCGCATTACTGATTAGCGCATTTATTCCCTGGTTAATTGTTCCCCTGTTGATGGTCGGTGGCGCCTATTTATGCTTTGAGGGGTTTGAAAAACTTGCACACAAATATCTTCACTCCAACGCTGAAGATACCGCTCATCACCGCGAATTAATTGCAGCGGTAGCCAATCCTGAAGTCGATATGGTTGCGTTTGAAAAAGAAAAAATCACAGGCGCCATACGCACAGATTTTATTCTCTCAGCTGAAATTATTGTGATTGCACTTGGCTCGGTAGCGGCGGCGACTTTTGCGCAGCAAGCTACAGTGGTGGTCACTATTGCGGTGCTTATGACGGTAGGTGTCTACGGTTTTGTAGCCTTAATCGTAAAGTTGGATGATATAGGCCTGCATCTGTGCGAAAAATCAAGCTCTGTCGCTCAATTTTTCGGCAATATATTATTGGCTGCTGCGCCACGTCTAATGAAACTACTCTCTGTTGTCGGTACTGCGGCTATGTTTATGGTGGGTGGCGGTATTGTGACGCACAACATTCCTGTTATTCATCACGCGATTGAGCATATTGCTGTTGCAACTGAGCCGGTGGGCTGGCTTACATCGTCACTATTCAATGCTGGCGTCGGGGTGGTAATTGGGGCATTGGTGTTGGCAGTAGTAACCTTGGTTGCAAAGTTATTTCGCAAAAGCTAATGACGAGCTGAATTAGGGCAATATCCATTGGACAGTCGCGGGCGACTCCCGTAGAATTCGCGGTCAGATTGCGGCCGCCTGAAACGGCTCTGCACAAGAATACAAAACGGTTCGCACAAGAACATAAAAAGGCGAGATGAGATCAGAGTTTCATCTCGCTTTTTTACAACCAAACGTTTTACAGTCAGATCAATTTTGCCTTTGTACTCAATAACTTATCGCGCTGTCCACTTTATAAGTGTCAATGCGACCGTTTTTTTGAGCCTGAAAAAACTGAACGTCTGTGCGATTTGGATGACGAACCTACAACGATTTATTAGCTTGCTTTAAGGGTATCCCGCAGGGTTTGTGACTGCCGGTGTTCTCCAAGCCAAAACCCAACCAGCTCAGGAGGTTGTTTTGACTACTCAGGAATCCCTTCCTGCCCCGAAGAAGGCCATTTTGGTTCTTGCCGACGGTAGTGTTTTCCGTGGTACCGCAATTGGTGCTGAAGGTTTATCGGTAGGTGAGGTGGTATTTAATACCGCAATCACCGGTTATCAGGAAATCCTTACCGATCCATCCTACGCACAGCAAATTGTTACCCTCACTTACCCCCACATCGGTAATACCGGCACTAATAGCGAAGATGAAGAATGCGAGCGCATCTGGGCAACCGGTTTGGTGATTCGCGATCTTCCGCTGTTAGCGAGCAGTTTCCGCAATCAAGAAAGCCTTTCGGATTACCTTAAAGCGCGCAATGTGATTGGCATTGCCGATATAGATACTCGCCGCTTGACTCGAATCCTGCGCGATAAGGGTGCCCAAAATGGCTGCCTGATGGCGGGAGATGACATAGATGAAGCCAAGGCGCTTGCTGCTGCTAAGGCCTTTGGCGGATTAAAAGGTCTGGACCTCGCCAAAGAAGTCACCGTGAGTGAATCCTATCAGTGGAATGAAAGTACCTGGGCGCTAGGTGAAGGTCACCAAACCTTAACCGGTGCGAAAAAATTCAAAGTAGTGGCCTACGACTACGGTGTTAAACGCAATATTTTGCGCATGCTCGCGGATCGCGACTGCGAATTGATAGTCGTGCCTGCAAAAACGCCCGCAGCTGATGTATTGGCAATGAATCCAGACGGTGTTTTCCTCTCCAATGGCCCTGGCGACCCTGAGCCTTGCACCTATGCCATCGAAGCAATTAAAGCGATTTTGGAAACCGACATCCCTGTATTTGGTATTTGCCTCGGTCACCAACTCTTGGCGCTAGCCTCGGGTGCCAAGACTATCAAGATGAAGTTTGGCCACCACGGTGGCAACCATCCGGTACAGGATCTGGACACCAAGCGCGTCATGATCACCGCGCAAAACCACGGTTTTGCGGTTGAAGAATCCAGCTTGCCCGCCAATCTTAAGGCGACACATAAGTCGCTGTTCGATGGTTCTTTACAGGGAATTCACCGCACGGATAAACCTGCGTTCAGTTTCCAGGGGCACCCCGAAGCGAGCCCAGGCCCACATGAGGCCGATGTCCTGTTTGACCACTTTATTGAATTGATGCAAGCCCGCAAGTCTTAATCGGAGCCGACATGCCAAAACGTACAGACATAAACAGTATTTTGATTCTCGGCGCTGGCCCGATTGTAATCGGTCAGGCCTGTGAGTTTGACTACTCTGGCGCCCAAGCCTGTAAGGCCCTGCGTGAAGAGGGTTACCGCGTCATTCTGGTTAACTCTAACCCAGCGACTATCATGACCGACCCGGCCATGGCGGATGCAACCTATATCGAACCGATTGAATGGCAAACCGTTGCCAAGATCATCGAAAAAGAGCGCCCCGATGTAATCCTGCCCACCATGGGTGGGCAAACCGCATTGAACTGCGCCTTGGCACTGGCCAAAAACGGTGTGCTGGAAAAATACAATGTGGAGTTGATCGGCGCGAAAGAAGAAGCCATCAACATGGCGGAAGACCGCAACCTGTTTGATCAGGCGATGAAGCGTATCGGCCTCTCCTGCGCCCGCGCAAAAATCGTTCACAGTTTGGAAGAAGCCAAAGAAGCGCCAAAAGAATTTGGCTTTCCCTGCATTATCCGCCCGTCATTCACTATGGGTGGTTCAGGTGGCGGCATCGCTTACAACTGGGATGAGTTTGAAGAAATTTGTACCCGCGGTTTGGATCTTTCGCCTACCAATGAATTGTTGATCGACGAATCTCTGCTCGGTTGGAAAGAGTATGAGATGGAAGTGGTGCGCGATAAAAACGACAACTGCATCATCGTCTGTTCGATTGAAAACTTTGATCCGATGGGTGTTCACACTGGCGACTCGATTACTGTTGCGCCAGCGCAAACCCTGACCGACAAGGAATACCAAATCATGCGTAATGCATCGATTGCGGTATTGCGTGAAATCGGCGTGGAAACTGGTGGTTCTAACGTGCAATTTGCGGTGAACCCGGTTGATGGCCGTATGGTGGTGATCGAGATGAATCCGCGTGTATCGCGTTCATCGGCACTGGCTTCAAAAGCTACCGGTTTCCCGATTGCAAAAATCGCCGCGAAATTGGCCGTGGGTTATACCCTAGATGAATTGCAAAACGAAATTACCGGCGGTGCAACACCGGCTTCGTTTGAACCATCAATCGATTACGTGGTAACAAAAGTACCGCGCTTCACCTTTGAAAAGTTTGGCGATGCCGATGCGCGTTTAACTACACAAATGAAGTCCGTAGGTGAGGTGATGGCAATCGGTCGCACCTTCCAGGAATCCTTACAAAAAGCCCTGCGCGGTTTGGAAGTTGGCTCTGCCGGTTTTGAATCCAAAGTGGATTTCACTACCGAAGAAGGCGCCGCAAAAGTTCGCCGCGAATTGACTACCGCTGGCGCTGAGCGTATCTGGTATGTCGGCGATGCTTTCCGTATGGGCATGAGTGTTAACGATGCCTTTAATCTCTCTAAAATTGATCCTTGGTTCTTGGTGCAAGTTAAAGAACTGATTGATTTGGAATTGTCGCTGCGCGGTAAATCATTAACTGATTTGGATGCAGACAAATTATTCCAGCTCAAGCGCAAAGGTTTTTCCGATAAGCGTTTAGCGCTCTTGCTCGGTGCAACCGAAAAAGAAGTGCGTCACTATCGTCAAGGTTTAAGTATTCGTCCGGTCTATAAGCGTGTGGATACTTGTGCCGCGGAATTTGCTACCTCAACGGCGTACATGTATTCGACTTACGAAGAAGAGTGCGAAGCGAATCCGAGCGATAAGAAAAAAATTCTGGTTATCGGTGGTGGTCCAAACCGTATCGGTCAGGGTATCGAATTCGATTACTGCTGTGTACATGCGGCACTGGCGATGCGCGAAGACGGTTACGAAACCATTATGGTTAACTGTAACCCTGAAACCGTTTCAACCGACTACGACACTTCTGACCGTTTGTTCTTCGAGCCAGTAACACTTGAAGATGTATTGGAAATTGTCCACAAAGAAAAACCGGTTGGTGTGATTGTGCAGTTCGGTGGCCAGACGCCGCTGAAGTTGGCGCGCGCGCTGGAAGCCGAAGGTGTACCGATTATCGGTACCAGCCCGGATGCAATCGACAAAGCCGAAGACCGCGAGCGCTTCCAACAAATGATCCACAAATTGGGTCTGTTGCAGCCGCCTAACGCGATTGTGCGTTCGCTTGAAGAAGCATTACTCGCCGCTGACAAGGTTGGCTATCCATTAGTGGTTCGCCCGTCCTATGTGTTGGGTGGCCGCGCAATGGAAATCGTTTATAAAGAAGAAGAGTTGCGCACCTACATGCGCACCGCAGTACAAGTATCGGAAGATGCACCGGTATTGCTCGATCACTTCCTCAATAACGCGATTGAAGTGGATATTGATTCTGTGTCTGACGGTCAGCAAGTAGTGATCGGCGGCATCATGCAGCATATTGAACAGTGTGGTGTTCACTCAGGTGACTCAGCTTGCTCACTGCCGCCTTACTCGCTGCCAGCGGATGTGCAAGATGCAATGCGCGAGCAAGTTAAACAAATGGCAATTGAATTGGGTGTGATCGGTTTGATGAACACCCAACTCGCTTATCAAGATGGCAAGATTTACGTTATCGAAGTGAACCCGCGTGCATCGCGTACTGTGCCGTTTGTTTCCAAGTGTATTGGTGTTTCTTTGGCAAAAGTGGCTGCGCGCTGTCAGGCGGGCATGTCATTGGCGCAGCAGGGCTTCACCAAAGAAATTATCCCAACCTATTTCAGTGTGAAAGAGGCGGTATTCCCATTCAATAAATTCCCGGCAGTTGACCCGATCCTCGGGCCAGAAATGAAATCCACCGGTGAAGTGATGGGTGTGGGCGATACCTTCGGTGAAGCCTATGGCAAATCACAACTGGGCGCTAGCAACCGCATTCCTGAAACCGGCACCGCGTTCCTGAGTGTGCGGGATATGGATAAAGATGGCATTGTGGGTGTTGGTAAAGATCTTGCCGAACTCGGCTTTAAATTGGTAGCAACACGCGGCACTGCTGCAGTATTGGAATCTGCTGGCTTGAGTGTGCAAGTTGTCAACAAGGTTCAAGAAGGTCGCCCGCATATTGTGGATATGATCAAGAACGATGAGATCGACTTAATCCTTAATACTGTAGAGGGGCGTCAGGCTACGCGTGATTCATCATCGATTCGTCGCAGTGCCGAAAATCACCGTGTTTATTACAACACCACACTGGCTGCCAGTCAGGCAGTTTGTATGGCGCTGAAACAGGGTCAACATATTGAAGTTCGCCGCTTGCAGGATTTACATCTGCGACTGAATAAATAAGGATTGTCCATGAGTACTAAGTTCCCCATGACGAATCAAGGCGCTGAAAAATTAGCGCTGGAATTGGAAGACCTGAAAAAAGTACAGCGCCCGCGCATCGTCAACGCGATTGCCGAGGCGCGTGCCCATGGCGATTTGAAAGAAAACGCCGAATACTCTGCTGCGCGCGAGCAGCAGAGTTTCTGTGAAGGTCGCATTCAGGAAATCGAGGGCAAACTCAGCAATGCGCAAATCATTGATGTGACCAAGATTCCTCATACCGGCAAAGTGATTTTTGGCACTACGGTTACTATCATCAACTTGGATACCGATCAATCTGTTACCTATCAAATTGTGGGTGACGATGAGGCTGATGTGAAAGCCAATAAGATCTCGGTGAACTCACCTATCGCGCGCGCGTTGGTGGGTAAAGAGGAGGGTGATGTAGTTGTGGTTAGAGCACCTGGTGGCGATGTGGATTACGAAATCGATAAGGTTGAACATATCTAGTCGATGTAGTGAGCATCTCCCATAAAAAAACCGCCATTGAACATGGCGGTTTTTTTATGGGCGCTTAAATGAGATGTATCGATTAGCGCTGGATATTAGACAGTTTTGGGTTGGCTCTTTTATTGTAACGATAGAGTAAAACTACTTTGCCAATTTCCTGAATCAGTTCAACATTGGGCAGGGCAACAAGCTCTGCGACAACTTCTTTGCGCTCTTCGCGCTCGGCAATAGCCAGTTTCACCTTGATCAGCTCATGGTCGTCCAGTGCGCGATTGAGTTCAGCAAGAACCCCATCGCTCAAACCATTGCCTGCAATAGTGACGATGGGATTAAGCTTGTGGCCTATGGTACGAAATTGTTTTTTACGCTCTGGGTTAATCGGCATAAACTTACCTTAACGAATGGAAGAAATAATGGCCGGCATTCTACTCCATTCTGTGTGTCGAGGTTTGGATTTGCCACAAACTGGGCCCCGTATCGCTTGATTTTATTGTCTATTCGGGGCGGTTTTACCTGTCTGCACTTGCAATATGTGCACTGAGCCCCCAAATGAACGGCATAGATAGTTTTGTCTGGCCGCTAGTCTAAGGTATCCTGAGCGTTCGTATACCGAGATGATAAATGGTCGCCTATAAGGTTCGATTGGGTGTTATAGGGCGTTAAGCTGTGAAAAAATCGACGATTTAAGCTGACGAATGTGTAAGTATCTGCCTTTCCCTGTTTATAGATCGGGCATTTTAGTTGCTGGCCATTAACAATTTGATGTAACTGTGAGGAATTTTCCTTGAACGATATAACCAAGAATCTCGTGCTCTGGCTGGTCATTGCCGTTGTCCTCTTCAGTGTTTTTGAGGGCTTTAACAAGCAATCGGCTAGCAACACGCTCAATTATTCCGATTTTATTTCCAGTGTGCGCGATGATCGAGTGCAGGAAGTGACTATCGATGGTTTGGTTATTGAGGGTGTTAACAGAGACAACTCTACCTTCAAGACTATTCGCCCACAGGTTCAAGACCCCAAGTTAATTGACGATCTTTATAACCACAATGTGGTGATCAAAGGGCGCGAAATTGAACAGCCAAGCTTACTTAATCAGCTACTGGTGGCCAGCTTCCCGATCTTGATCATTATCGCCGTATTCTGGTTCTTTATGCGTCAGATGCAGGGTGGTGCAGGTGGTAAGGGTGGCCCCATGAGCTTTGGTAAAAGCAAAGCGCGCCTGCTTGGTGAAGACCAAATCAAAACCACCTTTGCCGATGTGGCTGGTGTCGATGAAGCCAAGGAAGAAGTGCAAGAGCTGGTGCAGTACTTGCGCGACCCCACTAAATT
>CAXAVL010000179.1:0-9497 GCA_963971905.1 uncultured Cellvibrio sp. | reverse complement strand
TTATCGGAAAAATGAATGTGATAAGAATAACTAGCCGGTACGATCTTGTTAAGGATTAATGTGTAATGAATTGCTGGAGGAGGACGTAGACTGAGGTTTTAGTTGCGGGGAATTCTCGGAAGCATTTAATAAAGTCCAGGTTTTTACCTGTGGATGAAAAAAACCACACTCTTCGTAGGCGCGCTGAATAATATTTTGTTGCTCCAGCAGCGCTATACCTTTTTCCAATGCAGCAAATATTTCCTGTCCGCGCGGGTGTTTTTTACTGACGGGCCAATGGCGGCTGCCGGGCAGGGTAACTTTTACACCAGGGATCGGAATTAGTTCCAGATTATCGACTTGCACTTTCATGTCGGGATTACTTTGAAACGGTGCTAACGTTATGTCGGCGCGGCCAGCAACTACCATGCGTACTATTTGTACCCAATAAGTTGCGTAATAAATTTTTTTAATTCCCAGTGATTTTAGTGTCGCGATATCAGCTTGCCAGTGATCGTTAGACGCGGCGCTTAGGTGCTGAATTTGTTCCGGTGTTGTCGCAGCAAGGGCGCGAGTGTTGCTTGCGCGAGTATAAAGTCCGGCAATAAATTCACCTTCATGCACTAGCGCTTGGGTTTTAAATAAGGCTTTAGCATAGGGTTTTATATCATCGCGCCACATCAGTGCGCCGGAGATGGGCACTTGGCCATCTTGTATTAATTTTAAAACCCGCAAATAACTATTTTCCGGGCGCAGCACCACTTTCCCTTCAAATCCCCCCAGGTGTAACGCTTGTTGCAGCAGCACAATTTCAATCACATCGCGGCGCGCACCTAGGCCGCCATAATAATTAATGGATAGTGGGTCGCGCTCGCCGGCAAATAATTGGTAGTCCGCAATAATGTCCTCGTCCACTGCGGCGGTAATAGTATTACCGGCATGGCTAAGGAGCGCTAATAGTAAACCACTAATAACGCAACATAAGTGTGCAAAAAATTTCAACCAGCTCTCCTTTATGGAAAAGTCTCTAGCTCTTTGCAAATAACATCCAGTCGGTGCCGCTGTAGTGGGTGGTTATACTAAGTTTTGTTTTTTTTAATGGTTTGATACCAGCATACCCTCTTCAGGAGTATGACGTTTAGCTAGCCTCAGACACGCAGAAAAATGGCGCTGTCCGATAAGATTTAAATTGCCAGTGTGATATTTTTTATATCGTGAAAAACTATCATTAATTTTCGGGGGATATAATTGCACCAGGTGAAATTTCTGCAAGTGATTGAAAGCTGGGTTTGGCAAGGTAGAATCCCTGTATCAATTCGATCCCTAAAGAGCGTAGCGCGGTGAGTTCTTCGTAGGTTTCAACTCCTTCGGCGATGACGACGGAACCCAAATCTTCACATACTTGAATAATGCCTTTTACAATAGCTTGGTTGGCTCTGCGCGTATCAATGTTGCGAATCAGCGCCATATCCAGCTTGATGATATCCGTTTGAATTTCAGCAAGTAGGTTTAAGCCTGAATAGCCTGCACCAAAATCATCGATTGCCGTTTTAAAGCCGCGTTTGTGGTAGTACTCAACAATTTCACGTAGATGGCCAAGGTCTTCTACTTTTTCGCTTTCGGTAATTTCAAAAATAATTTGCTCTATTGGAAATCCGTACCGTTCGGCAGCGGATAGGGTGGTGCGAATACACAATTCAGGGCGATAAACCGCGTTAGGCATAAAATTAATACTCAGAAGCGGTTTCATACCAAGCTCGGCCGCCAATTTAATTGCGGTGGTTCGGCAGGCCTGATCAAATCTATAGCGATTACCGTCATTTACATGGCTGAAAACATGGCCAGCACCTTCATTATTAAGGCCTCTGACTAATGCCTCATGGGCAAAAATCTTCTGGGTATTGACGTTAACAATCGGTTGAAACGCCATGGTGAATTCAAAGTCCAACCCTTCGCCATTGGTACATTCCACACAACCCTGAGGGCCGCAGTGTTTATCTGAAGTCATTACTTTGTCCGGTCGACTGTTAAATATGTGGGAGGAGTGGAGATAAAATCAGAGTATAGGTCACAAAGGGTAACTTGCCCAATTAAGTGCCGGGGCTAATGCTCGTTGCTGAGTGCTGCGTATGAGTCCACCAGGCCTACGCTGGGGGGAATCTAACATGGCGAAAAAAGTGGATAAATGCCTTTTTTATTGATAACTATCCAGCGAGGTTCCTTCTGCCGTACAAACTTGTCTTACCGATTTTCGCTTGGCCATGTCATGTAAAAATCGGCCTAAATGCGGGAATGATAGCGGTGGCCGATCCAATCCGCTGCCCCAATGCAACAACATAAACAGCACAAAATCGCAGGCGCTAATGTTGTCGCCCAATAAATATTTTTTATTTTCCAGTTCGTTATCGAGCAGCGAAAGCATCTCTTCAATACGCTGTTGCTGCGCTTGTTTTATCGCTGCGTTACCCGATTCATCGCAGGTATGTTTTTGCGGATAAAAATACACCATCAGTTCCGGTTGCAATGATGCATTTAAATAAAATAACCACTGGTAAAATTTTGCCCGCGCAATTGTACCTTGCGTGGGAATCAGATTCTTTTCAGGATGCTGTTCACACAGAAATAAACAGATTGCCGCACTTTCATAAATCGCTTCACCCTCAAAAACCAAGGTGGGAATTCTGCCGGTGGGATTTAATTTTAAATACTCGGTATTCTTTTGTGCTTCAGTTTTCCGGTCAACCAGAACCAACTCATAATCCAATTGCATTTCAGCTAGCAGCATATGCGGTGCGAAACTGGCGTTGCGGGGGTAGTAGAAGAGTTGGTACATCAGCGGTAACTTCCTTAGGGCGTAGTTAATAGTAGTTCTATTTTTTAACGGTAATAGTAGTTTTTTGCCGCAGCAATTGTTGGAGATCTATTTTATTTCGCTCTCCGAAAATACTTTAAGTTGTGTTTCGTGAGATAGCCAAGGAACTGAATGTGATGCCCATATAAAAGTCTGCGGGATTTTTTTGGGGTCATCATCCAGTGTTCCTACTCTCAGAACTATTTGATTCCTGCCCTCGATTTTCTTAATAAGCTGGCTTCCGCAATTTCCGCAAAAATACCTATATTTTCCGGGTGAGGATTCATAGAATTTTAATAAGTCCTCACCGTTGAGCCATTTGAATTTGCTTGTTTCAACCGCAGCAGCAGTATTGAAAGCAGCGGCGTGTGCTTTTCTGCAAGTTTTACAGGCGCAGTGCATTATTTCAGAAGCAAACTCTTCTACTTCATAAACAATACTGCCGCATAGGCAACTTCCTTTCATTGTGTTTCCTTTTAATTTGCGTGATTTCTATGTGTTTGGAATAAGTAATACAAGATCTGTCGCTCCATAATCAAAACCAAACTGTGAGAGCAATGTAGTAACTTGACCCCTATGGTGTGTTTGATGATTAAACACATGCATTAATAAGCTAAACAGATTTTTAGAAAAAGATTCACCTTTCAAGTTTTTATAGTTAACGGATGAAGCCAGCTCCACATCTGATATCGAGTTTCCCAGATTTATAAAGGCGTTATCGAGCAGGTCACGGCGAACTTTTAATTCAGAAAGGCTTTCAAAAAGGACTGAATCTAGCGACTCTGGAACTGGCAGCTCACAAATTGGTGCCAACGCGGCATGTGAATGCATTGTAGTGGACAGTCGTTTTAACCATATAGTGTCACCAACAGCAATATGATTCAGGGTGCAAAATACGGAACCAAAAAACGCATCAGAGTTTTCATACAGCTGACCTGGGGATAACTTTTCCGCCGCAGCGTAAATTTTCTGGTTCATGCTTAGATTATATTCAGCCATGAGACCAACATGCTTATTTAATTGCATGGTGATATGTTCCTTGTGGTATAGCGACGCTATTCTCCGCTGTTTGAAAGTGATTCATGAGGAAAAGCTTTGTTCGGTGGCGATCTATTTGTTCCTAAATAGACTTGGCGAGGTATCGATACAACATTATAAACGGAGTTGCGCAAAACTACCTGTTTTGCTTTGGTGAAGTCAATTATCTTGCCTAACTTCTGGGTAGGTGCAGTGATTTGTAACGGAGGTAGAAGGGAGGAATAGAAGGAATCGAGGAATGAAAAGAAGCAGGGCGGGTTGTGAGCAATCCCGCCCTGAAATGATTATCTCGGTTTACTTCGCACCAACAACTGCTGTAATGCGATAAAACAAAAGAGTAATAATCCAATCACAATTTTTGTCCACCAGCTGCTTAGCGTTCCGTCAAATGAAATATAGGTTTGTACTACACCCATAATCAGCACGCCCATGAGGGTGCCGAACATGTAGCCGTAGCCGCCGGTTAATAGTGTGCCGCCTATAACAACTGCGGCGATTGCGTCCAGCTCTACGCCGACGGCGGCGAGGGAATAGCCGGAGAAGGTGTAGAAAGAGTAGACGATACCTGCAAGCGTGGCGAGGAAGGCGCTGATGGCGTAGATGCGAATGGTGGTTTGTGCGAGTGGGATGCCCATGAGTGCAGCGGAATTTGCATCGCCACCCACGGCGTAAACGCGGCCGCCGAAGCGGGTGTAGTGAGCGACGATAATGGCGGCGACTAATACCAACAAACAAATGATCGTTGATGTGCCGACCCAGGCATCGCCGGGGAGCATAAAACCAAATGCGGCGACTTGATTATAAAACTCGTGTTCGATGGGAATCGATTCTTCGCTGATCACACTCGCCAAACCGCGCGCAAAAAACATTCCTGCGAGTGTGACAATAAACGGTTGCATTTGGTAGTAGTGAATAATCGCGCCCATGATTGCGCCAAACGCTGTGCCGCCAATTAATACCACGGGAAATACCACCAGCGGATGCCATTGATATTGGCTTATTAATACGCTGCACACTACGCCAGTTAATGCGATAACTGCGCCGACCGATAAATCGATGCCGCCCGATAGAATCACAAAGGTCATCCCAACAGCGGCAATAATTAAAAAGGCATTATCGCTGAGCAAATTAAACAATACCCGCGAGCTACCAAAGCCTTCAAATTGCACGGCGCCAATGCCGAACAATAGAAAAAATAAACAGCAGGTGACGGCGAGTGGAATAAATTTTGGATTAAGCACGGTTAATCTCCTTGTTCTTTTTGCTCCAGAAATTTAACTGGCTTAATTGTTGTTGAAAGCGAGGAGATTGCATTAGGAGTACGATGATAATTGCGCTGGCTTTGATCAGCAGATTAAATTTCGGTGGGATACCGCTGAGGATAATAGTGACGCTGAGTGTTTGAATAATCAGTGCGCCGATCACTGCAAGAAAAATTGAAAAGCGCCCGCCCATTAGTGATGCACCACCAATGACTACCGCGAGAATCGCATCCAGCTCTAACCACAAACCGGCGTTATTAGCATCGGAGCCTTTAATGTCGGCGGCGGCAATCATACCGGCAAGTGCTGCGCACAAACCGGCAACACAATACACGCTCATTTTAATTGCTTTTGCATTCAGCCCCATGTAATGGCTTGCCGATGGATTTGCACCCACTGCTTCAATGTATAAACCCAATGCGGTTTTGCGCGTTAATAATTGCACAATAATAAAAGTAATAATTACCAGCACCACGGGGAAGGGCAGACCGAGAAAATTGCCGGTGCCTAAAAAGGCAAAGCTCGCGTGATCAAACGTGACTATCTGACCTTCATTCATTAACTGCGCAATGCCGCGCCCGGCAACCATTAAAATTAGCGTGGCAACAATGGGTTGAATACTCATATAACCGACGAGAAAACCATTGATAGCACCGGCTATCAATCCGGCCACTAAACCGGCTCCGATTATGATTGCGAGATTATCTACACCCTTGGTTATGTAATAGGCACTGGCCGCACCGGCGATAGCCATGATCGAGCCAACCGATAAATCCACTCCGCCGGTTGCAATCACTAGCGCCATGCCTATGGCGAGTAACGCAACCGGTGCTGCGCGATTTAATACATCAATGACACTGCCGTAAAAGCGACCGTCTTTAAATTCAATATGAAAAAATTCCGGAGCGATGATGGCGTTGATAATCAATAACAACAGCAAACCGGCGCAGGGCCACAAGTAGCGGCGCAGGTTTGGATTTTTGCTTAGGTTCATAAACTTCTCTTTATTAATTTTTCTTCAGTGGTTCTGCAGGTGGCTTGAAGTTAATTAACTCGCTGCAATCGCCTGCATAATGCGCTGCGGATTAATATCGCTGCCTTCCAACTCGGCAACTTTATTGCGGTCGCGCAATACAATCACCTTGCTGCTAAAGGCGACCAATTCTTCCAGTTCGGACGATGCCACCACTAGCGCCAAACCCTGATCGCAGAGTTTGCGGATCAGGCGAATAATTTCGGCATGCGCGCCAATATCAATTCCGCGTGTAGGTTCGTCGAGAATTAACAGCGATGGATTTGCCGCGAGCCAGCGCGCCAGAATAACTTTCTGTTGATTGCCGCCGCTCAATTGTTCAATGGGTTTTTCAATATCGGAGGTCGCAATACTCAATTCTTTTACGTATTGATTGGCGATAGCCTCTTGTTCTTTGCGCGAAATAAATTTCCACCAGCCTTGTTTGATTTGGCGGGCGAGAATCATATTTTCACGAATAGACAATTGGCCGAGAATGCCATCGTGTTTGCGGTCTTCCGGGCATAGCCCTATGCCTGCATCAATTGCGTCGCGCGGGGATGAAAAGTTGACGGCTTTGCCATTAAACATCACTGTGCCGCCGTGTTTTTTATCAACACCAAACAGCAAGCGGCACAGTTCCGTGCGACCGGAACCGAGTAAACCGGCAAGGCCAACCACTTCACCTTTGCAGACTTGAATATCAGTAGGCGACAAAGTAGCGGCGCGAGCGATTCCGGAAACGTCTAACAAGGCATCGCCACATTCGGATTTGCTTTGCGGTTTGTGTTCGCCCAATTCGGCCAGCTCTTTGCCGAGCATATGGCCAATTAGTTCGCTGCGCGACAAGGTGACGGTTTCAAATTCACCGACTAGTTGCGCGCTGCGCAATACGGTAATGCGATCACATACCGCATAGACTTGATCGAGAAAGTGCGTCACAAACGCGATGCCGATGCCGCGCGCTTTTAAATCGCGCATGATACGAAACAGTGATTGCACTTCATCGGCATCGAGGCTCGCGGTGGGTTCATCGAGAATCAATACTTTTGCAGACATATCCACGCCGCGTGCGATGGCGATTAATTGCTGCACCGCAATCGAGTAACGTGAGAGCGGCAGTGTGACGTCTATATCCAGATCGTAACCTTTTAATAATTCCTGCGCGTCGCGATTTACTTTATTCCAGTTGATTAAACCGAAACGGCGGGGCTCGCGACCGAGGTAAATATTTTGCGCAACCGTGAGATTGGGCAACAGGTTTACTTCCTGATACACAGTGCTAATACCGAGATCCTGTGCGTCGCCGGTGTTGCCGGGGATGATTGGTTTTCCTTCTAATAAAATCTTACCGCCATCGCGCTGGTAAACACCGGTCATCACTTTGATCAGTGTTGATTTACCCGCGCCATTTTCACCAAGTAATGCGTGAATTTCTCCCGCGTATAAATTGAAATCAACACCCTTTAAAGCGTGGACGCTGGGAAATATTTTATGGATTCCCTTGAGTTGTAAAACAGGAGTCGTATTCATTTTTAAAAATCGCTTTGTTTTAGGAGTTAGCACATTCTTTCGGGATGCTAGCGAATAGGGTTGGGCGACCGTGCACAGCATGGATGCTGTGCCCGAGCCTACATGGATGTATTGACGGCGAGTCGCACAACCCTATTCGCTAGTGTCCTTGTGCAAGAAATTACTTAGCTCCACGCTTCGCCAATTCTTCTGCCGCATTTTCTTGCGTAAAAACAGCACCGCCCATCTTGATCCATTTATCAAAATCTTTTTTGCCGCCGCGGAATTCATTGATCACATCAAACGCAGGGCCGCCAAGATGCGGGCTTAACTCTACCGAGACATTAATATCGCCTGCGACAATCGCTTTCAGCGCATCGTCAACTGCATCAACCGATACAATTAAAATATCTTTACCCGGCTGCAAACCCGCTTCGCGCACAGCTTGAATTGCACCCAGCGCCATTTCATCGTTATGCGCCCAAACTGCGCAAACATCTTTGCCGCCACCGGCCGCCTTAAGCATGGTTTCCATTACCTCTTTACCTTTAGACCGGGTAAATTCGGCAGTTTGGCTGCGAACAATTTTGGTTTCAGGAAATTTTGCGATGGTCTCGTTAAAACCCTTCATGCGGCCGATGGCAGCACTTGATCCAACAGTGCCTTGCAGTTCCAGAATCGAGCACTTGCCTTGGGTTTTTTCGGTAAGCCAATTTGCTGCGCGTTGGCCCTCCAATTCAAAATCCGGTGCGATACGGGTGAGGTAGAGGGATTGATCGGTAACGGATACGTTGCGATCCAGAATCACTACTGGAATGCGCGCGCGTTTGGCCTCCATCAACACCGGCTGCCAACCGGTTTCCACTACTGGTGCAATTAAAATGGCATCCACGCGCTGCGCGATAAAACTTCGAACCGCCTTAATTTGATTTTCCTGTTTTTGCTGGGCATCAGAAAATTTCAGGGTGATGCCGCGTTTTTCCGCCTCTGCCTTTACTGATTCAGAAAAGCTGGTGCGCCAGCCGGATTCAGAACCCACTTGGGCGAAACCCACAGTGAGTGCATTGGCGGTGGCGCTGATTCCGATAGCGGCGGCGAGCGTGAGGGTTTTAAACAGGGTTCTCATAGGGCGTCCTCGAGGGTAGGGCTACTTGTTAGATTTGGGCATGGTGCTCATCATGCCTGTTAATTATTCTTAAAGTCATACAATATAAAGAGTGTCGTTAGGCCGAAGCAATGCAAATTACGCAGGTTTACGGATAATTCATCACTATCGGCACACACTGATAAAACTTTTCGCGGTTAAGACTTGATTTAATTGTATTATAATATCAATATAAATCAACCCCAGCGTATACGCTGGTTGATGAGAATAAGAGAGGTATAGATGCGAAGCTTAATCAAACCCCTAGTCCTGACTTTAGCGGCTGTTGCAGCAAGCGCGCAGGCCGCCAACCCGATTTTTACCGATGTGTTTACCGCTGACCCAGCGGCCATGGTGCATAACGGCAAGGTCTACCTCTATGCAGGGCATGACGAAGCGAAAGACAACACTAAATTTTTTGAGATGCACGATTGGTTGGTCTACTCCTCAGATGACATGGTCAATTGGGAATCCCATGGTCCGCGCCTGCATGTAAAAGATTTCAAATGGGCTAAAGGCGATGCCTGGGCGAGCCAGATTATTGAGCGCGACGGCAAGTTCTATTGGTATATCACCGCGCGCCACAATGACACCAAGCCCGGTTTTGCGATTGGGGTCGCAGTGGGCGACAGTCCGCTCGGGCCTTTTAAAGATGCACTGGGCAAGGCTTTGATTACTAACGATATGACGACTGATACA
>CAXAVL010000178.1:0-9529 GCA_963971905.1 uncultured Cellvibrio sp. | reverse complement strand
CCGCCGCTATCAACGCCAGAATTAATCAACCCATCGCATCTTTATCTGTACCCAATAATGATTTGCTCAACGATCTCGCCTGGACGTTTAATCAAACCGGCGCCTTGGCGTTTCATCAAAATACCATCGACGCCAAACCCTTATTGCGCCTGCACGAACTCTTGCACCGCCTCGCCAGTAACGGTTTTAAAGGCACTGCAACAGTAAATATTTATGTCGGGGATTTTTGCGTAGTTGTCGATAACATGGGCATGGCGCAACTCGCCCCCGCCAATAAAACTCTCGGCGACTGCATGCTCTCCAGTGAGATTTATACTATCGGGCGTTTACTGGATGACTACACCCGCGAAGTGACCATGATTCTTGGCAACCTGACTCGGAGTGTAAATGCCACACTACAAATCGCCATCACCGCCGCCCCCGGAACAGACCCCTACCCCGAGCGCATTCCCATCGTAAACGCCGGTGAATGGAATCAAATCGCACAAAACAATAATCGCTTGGAATTGGTACTGAAAGAAAGTGAAGAGCAGTGATAACTGAAAGAGAAAATTTATTATCGTAATGCCACAGACTTTTTATTGAGCGAGCCACGTTTTCCGGCTCGCTTTTTTATTTCTTCCATTTGCCAAATATTCCCAGCCAAAACATAGCTTCGAAAATAATCCCCGCCACCAGAAAAGCAACACCACCCACAGGAATACCAAAAACATAGCACCCTATAGCGGCAAAAAAACAAACAACAATGACAACTGCCCTGAGAATTGGATTCATTTTCACGCCCCTGATAAGCCAGTTAAATATTTAGTAAAAAATAATCTTTGTACTAAATACATCCCTCAACGCTTAAAATGCGCCCCTCGGTTGATTGATTAAACAACTCAGTCAAGCCCAAACTCTCCCTTTCCTTTATAAAATTATCCGCATTTTCAACTGAAGGAAATTCAATCACCACAACATACTGAGGAATCCGGTCACCGCTCCGAATAACCTTTGGCTCCGCGCCTTTTACGATATATCTTCCACCGTGTTTTTCGATCAACTCTGGAATTCTAGTGGCATATTCCTTGAACCTTTGCATATCGTTAATATTGACATCAACAAGTATATAACTGCGCATTTATTGCCCTTATTTAAAAACGACTCAGCCGTATTTCGTGAGTAGACTCTCTAAGAAGTGCTGTTGCCCGAAAAAATCAAAAAAAGGGAGCCTAACTCGACCTTTACCTGTAAATAAAAGTCGCGCAGCAAGCCGGCAAAATAAATCTCCAGAAATTAATTTTCACCACAGCTGCTTGCTATAAATAGTTCGCATATCGGCAACAGAATCACGCACATTATCAAAATTTGAACCATGTTCGATTAGCGCTAGGTAAGAGACGGACGATACAAGTTGTACATTATCTGATAATGGTTGCCCCTCATACTTTTCGCTCATATCTCTATTAAAAACCACCCTGTAAACATCCCATTCACTTTTCATTTCTTTCAAAACCGGGATTATCACGTCTGTGGCGGATTTACAGAATTCAATCGTTTTATCTAATGTAGGAAACTCTCCTTTATGTACGATGTTATTTCTAAAAGTTACCATCGAAGTAGATAGCAAAGGAGGAAGCCTATTATTTTCTAAGGAATACAAAAAGACATATGCACCTAGCTGTCGTTCCGACTGAGAGGAAACACGCTTCCAAGCATCACCAAAAACATCAAAACTATTATTTTTTTCCATAACAAATTTTATATAGAATTCGTACAACCGCTCAATTGCAGCATTCACCGAGACAACAGCATCACGGTAGCATCCATCTATTAAGGCATTCAAGCTTATTTCATAGAATTGCTCAAATTTAGTTTGCTGCACACAAATAGAAACCTTATGACCACTATCACACACCAACTGATAAATTCCATTATCCAATACCGTTGAAGGATATTTCCTTCGGTCATCACACTTATAACAACTAAGATAAATTTTCATGGTTACCTAACAACTTATCTAATAGAAGATACCGTCCATCTATTAGAAACTCAATATTGACCTAATCAATATAAAGCCAAGAATAGACTGCATTGCTTGCGGGTTTTGGTTTTGGTTTTGGTTGATTCCTCACACCCAACATCAACTCTCATCAATCTCATACATATGATTGATGACAAAACGCATTTTGGGTAGTAGGCCATTTTCTTGGGTTTTGCTGTAATAGTCCTGCCAGTGTTTTGCGCCGCTCCAGAAGGTTTCGGGAGCTGACAAATTGGCGTTGACGCCGGGTGCCAAATCAAATCCGTTTGCGCTAAAAATTTGGCTGAGCATCATCGCGGAGGGAAAACCGATTTGTTGCATTAAGGGGTTCGAGGCATTGCCTGCGCCCCACACAAAAGCCAGCCAGGGTAAAATATTGGCGACGGCATCGTAACTGACGCGGGCTTTTTTATAATCGGCCAGCGCGGCTAGAATTTTTTCTTGCGGCACTGGAATCGCCAGCAGCGCGAGGTTGGGATAATCTTTTTGCGTGGGCAGTTTATTGAAGGGCATTTCAATTACACCATTACGCGTGGGCGCGTAAGTGGCGGCGGCAGGTTGAAATAACGGGAGATTGCAAAAGCTGGCTGTGGCGAAATCGCCCTGCTGAATTTTAAACAGCGCGCACTCAGACCAATAAGACGGCAGCATATCGCCACGCAGATGCGATTGCGCAATACGAATACGAAATGAAGCAACGTCTTTGCCACCGGCCAATACAATAAAGCTCCAATCGGTAAGATTGTCTAACGCAAAACTTTCATAGGCGCGTTTCAGCCATTCCAGATTGGGTTCGCGCTTAATGCGCTCCATTGCATAAATATCACTTTTGATTAGCGACTGGGACGAGAGTGTTTGTTTGATCATTATCCTTTCCTCAACAAATGTCTGAAATGGTCTTTGTTAAAAACTTAATAATTTAAACGGACCTTGGGTTGATGAATGTTCGCGCCGCTTTTGCGCATCGGCATCGGTGCAGATGTAATCGACACTGAATTCAAGCCCGCCGGGAATAGCATGAAAACGCAACATAGCCACATGATCGCCCTGCTGCCGGTGTTTGGTATCCAACCGCAGGTTACCCAGTTTTATACCGGCAAGATCATCCGGCGCAGATGGATGTTTCGGAAACGGCTTGGGCTCTTTGCGGAAAATATTTTTTACCGTGTTTAACTGATCGCTGCCCACTGTATCAATCAAACGCGAGGGCGATGCAATCACTTCATAAAACAGCGTTTTGCCGCGAGGGCTAACACCTTCAACTATTCGTCCCCAGTGCACATCGCCGGTAATGTAAAGCACCGGAACTTCTGCCGCAAAGAGTTGCGCTAGGGCATTGGTTAATACGGGAAAATCATCGTAATTGGGCATTTCCATATCGGCAAATTTGCGCGCCCAGCGGCCTGGCTTCTCCATCAAGAGTGCTTGACCGGAACTTAATAAACCCACTGCCGCTTGATTATTTTTTTTGCGCGCCAGCAAATCATTCGCCCAACGTTTAATTGCTGACTGCGTAGCAGCATTAAACATTTGTTTGCCGCCTGCATCGCGCTGGGTGCGACCATCGAGAAATAACATGCTAAGCGGATCAACATCTTGCCGGAAAAAACCCGCCGCTTGTGCAGGCGACATTTGGTAGCGCTCATACAAACGCTGTGCAATATTTTTCCAATTCGCGCGGTCGTCTTCGTCGTGGGTATTACCCAACTGTACTTGGTAGAGCGGAAAATTATTCCAGAATTCGTGATCGTCGGGCACGCAGAGCACTGGTCCATGACTCAGTACCTGTGCAAGCCCCGGCTGCTGCAAAGGAGTTGAAAACCAATTGACTTGATATTTTTTCCCCAACACCTGCGCGAGGCGTTTTTTATTGTCGGGCAAGTTTTGTTGTGAGGGTAAATCAAGATAAACCTGATCGCCTGCGAGCAGGGTAAAATCCGGCGAAGGTTTTATCGCTCTAATAAAATCGGCGAGTGCAGCACTTTTATCATTGGGTTGGTAGTAGCAAGAAGATAACAACAGATTAAAACTTTCAGCGGCCTTGGCGGGCAATTTCTCCGGCGGACGACGACTGGTAAGTATGGTTGTCGCATCCGTGCCGGGAACACGCACCGTGATTTGGAATCGCTCGGTGGTTGCAGGCCATTGCAATTTGAATAGCGCGCGATGGTTCAGCGGATTGCCGCGCGCATCACAAACCTCGTCGCCAAGCGGCTCAAATCCGGGCGGCAATAGCTGCGCAGCAACCGGCTGACCATGAATCTCAAAGTTCACTGCAGGGGGAGGATAGGCCTCCACTATGCCGACCCAGATTAATAACTCATCGGGCCGACCAATTTGATTGTAGGCAAACAACTGCACCTGGATTCTCCCTTGAATGGTGGCAAGGGGCTACTATATACCCCAAGCCCAAGAGAATACAAAAACAAAAAAGCCAGCTTGCGCTGGCCTTAAACAGAAAGTACAGGGCAAAGATTAGCGCGGAGTTAAACGCAGCACTCTTACACCGTGAGCGGGAATATTGAGCGCCAGTTTTTCTGTGGTAGTGCCGCTATTTCCTCTCCAGATATCGCGCCAGTTGAATTTTTTCTTGTCGAAGAAAACTTCATGTTTAGAAATATCATCTTTCATATAATGAAACGACCAGTCCAGCGTGTAGTCCTGAGCCTGATCCGCGCGATTTAAAAACAGGAAAGCGTACTCGCCTTTTTCCAAGGGTTTTACAAAAATTTCTATCTCGCCTTCATCAATCCATTTCATTGCTTGCACACCAAGCTTGTCTTGATTGATCGCCAGCATATCTTTATTGGTGAGGATTTTTTTGGTGGCGTCACTCATGCTGCGCAGATCATTCCCGGCAATCAGCGGCGAGGCCATAATCGCCCAGAGCGAAAAGTGTGAGCGGTCTTCTTCTTCGCTCATGCCATTGCCCACTTCCATCATATCCATATCATTCCAGTGACCAGGGCCTGCATATTTGCGCAAACCAACTTGTTTATCGAGGATCGGTAACACACCCCATGACGACCATGAACCATGGTTGTGCTCGCAATTCCAGCAGGGATAAATATCGCCAGTGGTGCGCCAAGAGTGACCGACATCGGTCGCCCACTCCCAGGGTTTGTTATCGCCCCACTCGCAAATACTAAATAACACCGGGCGACCTGCGGTATAGAGTGCATCGCGCATGGTCGAATAGGCCGCTTTGGGATTAATATCCTGGGTGTCGCACCAATCGTATTTTAAATAATCTATGCCCCAACTCGCGTAAGTGACTGCATCTTGATATTCATGACCGCGACTGCCGCGGCGACCGGCGCAAGTAGTATTGCCCGCATCGGAATAAAGCCCAATTTTTAAACCTTTGGAATGCACATAGTCCGCCAGCGCTTTCATGCCCGAGGGGAAATGTTTTTTATCGACTTGGATAAAACCTTGTTTGTCGCGCTCGCCGTGCCAGCAATCGTCGATATTAATATATTCATAACCCGCATCTTTCATACCTGATGACACCATCGCATCGGCCATTTCGCGAATCATTTTTTCATTCACATCGCAGCCAAAGGTATTCCAACTGTTCCAACCCAGTTGCGGCGTTTTAGCCAGCTGATCAAATTTTTGTGCATAGCTATTACCACCCCACATAAGTAAGACAGCGATAAAACCCCAACCGAGAAATTGTTTTTTAGTCATAAGATTTACCCTTGCAGCTGTAGTGTTAGTACAGACCTTGTCGTGATTATATTTATGAATCCTACTAATCATATAAATTAAACGATCTGCAAAAAAAACTGCAATCTGCATTGCAGTTTTTTACGCTTGCGTAAAATTTATTTTTTCATCAACCCGTGAATACTTTCATTAAATGCCTTGATGATAGCGATAGTCGATGTGTCTGTATCATACACACCATACATACCCTGTTCTTCTTGTGGTGGATCGCCCATAAAGTCATCGCCTTCCTGCCACCAATAATTGCTACGTGTAGTGCGACCTGCACCATTCCACGCCCAAAAATTATAGCCCGCACTTGCTTCACCTTTTTGCATATTCGCCAATAAAAGTGCAAAGACTTCGCGGTAATATTTATCGCGATATTCAGTAGTAGAATTAATGCTGTACGCACCCATATCGCGATCCAAACCAAATTCTTCCAATACAATCGGTTTATTGAGTGATTGTGCGATAGCGATATGTGCGGCCATATAATCCTGCGCTTTTTGCCAAGCTGATGGCCATGTCTCTGCCGGTTTGGTTTTATCAAACCAACTCCAGTTTCGAATCCACATATGGTAGGTCACATAGTCGATATCAGATAATGCGTGAGCGCGCGTAAATAATTCCGCATCATTAGCCGAGCCCATTTCACCTTCACTACCGGTGCTGACCAAGTGATGGGGATCGAGGCTTTTGATAAAGGCAGCTGTGCCGTTAATCCAATCCAGATAAACTTGTTTTTCTGCAGCAGTGGTTTTTGAATTTCCCGGACGCGGCTCATTAGCCAGCTGCCAAGACATGATGGTGGCGTCATCCAGATAGGCTTTACCGTTTATGGTGTTAACACGAGTGATAATTTTTTTGATGGTGTTGCGATATTCCTGCTGCGCTTTTTCACTTTGGTAAAAGCTGGCAGATTTCGCCATAAACGCTTCCCACTCATTGGTGACATTCGGATCTTGCACTGGCTGCCCGTCAATCCAACTCATGTATTGGGTCATGCCGCCCGACCACTGCCAAAAGTTATTGAAATACAACACCACTGTCATATCGCGTTTGGCCAGTTCAACCAATAAATAATCCAAACCTTGCAATAGACTTTCATCGTAATTGCCAAAGCCATTAGTGGTTGCGGGTTTTACTGCGGAGTTAATCTCACTTTTTTCCGACACAGCCAATACACGTAAATTATTCACGCCAATAGATTTGAGCTTATCTAATTCTTGCGCAAGGCGTGCGCGATCGCCAACCTTGCCCGGGGAACCCAAATAAGCGGCATACCACATATTGGTGCCGGCGACAAAATAAGGTTTGCCATTTTTTTTAAACTGAACACCGGAGACTTGCACAAAATCCTGCGCAGCTGGCGAAGTTTTTTGGTTCGCACACGCAAGCAACAATAAACTCGCTGTAAGTGCGGCCAACAATGTGATTATTTTTTTCATCGAAAAATTCCCCAATCTGAAACCTATTATTGTTGCGACTACACCATTTTTTGCAGATAGCGCATCGCCTCCATCATGGCGCGACCATTGTGATAAGGGCATTTCCAAAAGCCTACTTTATAGTAAGGATCGAGATTCTGATTTTGTAATTGCGACAACCAAAACCATTCGCCCTGCTGATGATCAATTTGATAAGCCTTGATAAATTGCCATACATTTTGTGCTGCGCGATAAAATTGTGCATCGCCGCTAGTGGTGTAGGCGTAAAGAAAACCAACCAAGGCTTCCGCCTGCACCCACCAGACGGCATCCGCATTAGTGCGGCCTGTAGCAAAGTCGTAGGAGTCAATCACCTGCCCTTCTGCACCAATCGCTTCATCAACCGTTACCTGCGCAATGCGAATTAAGGTTGGTGTCAATTTAGCGGTGTAAGCATCATCACCTAAAGATTCCAGCGCTTTGGCAATTAACCAACTGGCTTCGATGTCGTGACCATAGGTATAACCCGGCGAAAAATCGTTCCACTGCAGATCCATAAACATGCGCAGGTGGTGCGTAGTTCTATCGATCATATATTTATCAAACATCTCAATATTGTATTTAAGCGCAGCTTTAACTTCAGGTTCAGGGCACGCTTGATGCAGCGTGGTATAGGCTTCAAGGATATGCAGATGGGTATTTTGCGATTTGGGATAATTTAAATCTTTATCGCTAAGGCGCAAATCCTCAATCAGCCCCCAGTCGCGAGTGAACGCTTCAAGATAACCTTCGTGCACGCGATCAATTGCGTATTGCTCCACCAGAGTGAAACATTCCAATGCACGAGCGAGCGCTTGTGCATTGCCGGTGAGCTGGTAGTAAGCGCAGAGCGCATAAATCGTAAATGCCTGAGCATAAACTTGTTTTTTTGTATTGATGGGAGCCGCAGCCGCATCCAGTTCCCAATACACTCCACCGTGTTCGCTATCGAAGAAATTCGAAATAACATAATCATAGGCGCGCGTTGCGCAGGCGCGATAATCGGGATTATCTACCTCCTGCGCAACTTCGCTAAAAAACCACAAAATACGCGCATTTAAAATAATCCCTTTGCTCGCATTTTTAGCCGGTTTATTGTGCGCATCAATTTCGCCGTAAAAACCACCTAGCTCATGGTCAACCGTATGCGCCGCCCACCAATCCGCAATAGCGATTAATTCAGCGCGGAATTCTTGTTGCAGCGGCATAAAACGCGGCGGAATACTGGCAACCTTCATGGGTTACACCAACTCCTTTAATACTTGTAAATTTGCGCTGATCAATTCATTGCGCACCGCAACCGATGCCGCTGAGCGCAAACCGTCCTCCGGGGTATTTTTGCAATAATCAATTAATTTCTCGACCGTAGATGTCGCCACATGCATACGTGTGTCTGATGAGGCGTAATAAATAAATACTTCATTTTTTTCATTGGCAATCCAACCATTGGAAAAAGCCACATTGGAAACATCGCCCACCCGCTCAGCGCCATGGGGTGCAATAAAGTGACCCGCCGGACGATGGGTGACTACCCATGGGCGCTCCAATTCAGTCATGAACATGTAGAGCACGTAACGCAAACCAGCAGCGGTATTGCGCACGCCGTGGGCCAAATTCAACCAGCCTTCGGCGGTTTTGATCGGCGCCGGCCCCTGACCGTTCTTAACTTCTTTGATGGTGTGGTAGACCTTGCCATCCACAATCACTTCCGCTTTTACTTCAGCGCGGGTCATATCATCCACCAACCCCCAACCGATACCACCGCCCGCACCGACACTGATAAATCCATCTTGCGGACGAGTGAACAAACCGTATTTGCCATCGATAAATTCAGAGTGCAAAACCACATTGCGCTGCTGACCGGAATAGGTAATTAAATCCGGCAAACGCTCCCAGTTAATTAAATCTTTGGTGCGCGCTATACCGCATTGCGCTTCAGCCGCAGAGGTATCCTCAGGGCTGTTTAAATCTTTGCGCTCGGTGCAAAATAAACCGTAGATATATCCATCTTCATGCTGGGTTAAACGCATATCGTAAACATTGGTGTCGGGGCGATCAGTCTCCGGCAGGGTGATGGGGTAATCCCAAAAGCGGAAATTGTCGATACCGTTCGGGCTTTCAGCAATTGCAAAAAAAGATTTGCGATCCACACCTTCAACGCGTACTGCCAAAATATATTTGCCATTCCACAGCATGGCTCCCGAATTAAACGCGGCATTAATTCCCTGACGCTCCATTAAATACGGATTGGTTTTTTCGTTGAGGTCGTAGCGCCAAAAGATAGGGGCATGTTCTGCGGTGAGAATCGGGTTTTCATAACAATCGT
>CAXAVL010000177.1:0-9612 GCA_963971905.1 uncultured Cellvibrio sp. | reverse complement strand
CTCATCTATTACTGCCCTGCCCGATTTTGCCATGCGATCATAGAGCACCACATGCACAGTGGCAGCAAGATTCATGCAGCCAATGGTAGGGATGTAAACAACGTGCTGGCAGTAATCCAATAGCTCCTTTTTGATCGAGCCATCTTCCGGGCCAAAAATATAATAGGCGTTATCCGGGTGAACAAAATCCATCAATGGCGTTGCGCCTTCGATTAATTCCACCGCCACCAGGGATGCACCATCCGGAATATCATCCAATAAATTTTCAACTTCAACCAAGGCAATTTTACTGCTGGCATCTTTGGTATCCGCTGCAAATTTTTGCGCACGAGCAAAACGTACACCGCTGTAAAATACGGTATCCGCTTCGTAACAACCGGCAGCGCGCATAATCATGCCAACATTGACGGGGTTTTTAGGGTTGACCAAACCAATGTGGGAAGATTTTTTTTGCATAAACAAAAAGCCTGAAAGGACATTAGATGAGAGAAATTGGGCGCAGCAAGCAGCGCCCCTACATTTAAGAGAGGCGCTGTTTGAAATCAGCGTAGCCGAATTCACGAATAACATTTAGCTCATCGGTACGTGAATCCCAAATCGCAATGGCAGGCAAATTAATGCCGTTAAATGTGGTTGTTTTGACCATGGTGTAATGTGCCATATCATCAAACATCAAACGCTGACCAATTTGCAAAGGTTGCGTAAAAGAATAATCGCCAATCACATCGCCAGCCAAACAGGTCATGCCACCCAAACGATAGGTATGAGCAAATTCGTTCGGCATGCCTGCACCTAAAATATCAGCGCGGTACGGCATTTCTAATACATCGGGCATATGGCACGTGGCGGAAGTATCTAAAATCGCCTGTGCCATAGTGTTCCAAGTGATATCCAACACTTCAGCCACTAACACACCACTGCGAATGGCAACCGCTTCACCCGGCTCCAAATACACTTGCAATTGATGACGCGCCATAAACGACTTAACCGTTTGGATTAATTCATCCACTTGATAATTTTCACGACTGATATGGTGACCACCGCCAAAATTAATCCATTGAATACGCGAAAAATACTGGCCAAACTTTTCTTCTACTGCCGCCAAGGTACGCTGCAAAGGTGGCAAGTCTTGCTGGCAAAGTGTGTGAAAATGCAAACCGCTAATGCCATCTAAAATATCAAGATCATTCGCTAACGCTTGCTCAAATTGTGCAATTGGCACACCCATGCGTGAACAAGGCGCACAGGGGTCGTACAAGGCCACTTCACCTTCGGAGTGCTCTGGGTTGATACGAATACCAAAATGCAATTGAGGGCGAGTTTGTTGTGCCGCCAGCGCTAAGGATTTAAACCGCGACCACTGCGAAAAAGAATTAAACAAAACATGGTCGGCAATTTTTAAAATTTCAATTAAGTCTGCCTCTTTATAAGCCGCTGAATAACAATGCACTTCACCGCCAAATTCTTCCCGCCCTAAACGTGCCTCGTGCAATCCACTCGCACAGGTTCCCGACAAATACTGACGAAATAAAGGTGCGAGGCCCCAGCAGGAAAATGCTTTTAAAGCACCCAACACTTTTGCACCGCTTTCACGCTGCACGCGATTGAGGATGGTTAAATTATCTTCCAGCGCTGCTTTGTCGATCACAAAACAAGGGGATGGCACACGGGTAGGATTAAAGTGAGTGAAGTATTCACGTTTGTTCATTTAATTAACCATGTAGGTTGGGCAGCCATGCCCAACAAATCTATTTAATATCTACGATGTTGGGCATAGCTGCCCAACCTACGCAGTACACTCAGTTTTTAAGCGCACTCGGATCAACCGCGACAACTTGCCAAGGCAGACCGTATTTATTCAAATCCTCCATAAACGGATCAGGATCGTATTGCTCCATATTCCACACGCCCGGTTTTTTCCACTTGCCTTCCAAAATCATTTTTGCACCGATCATCGCCGGAACACCGGTGGTGTAGGAAATCGCCTGGGATTTTACTTCGCGATAACACTCTTGATGGTCGCACACGTTGTACACAAACATCGCCACTGGTTTGCCATCTTTCACACCCTGAGCAAAACAACCAATACAAGTTTTGCCTTTGGTTAATGGGCCAAGGCTTGCAGGGTCAGGCAGCAGTGCTTTTAAAAATTGCAGCGGCACTATTTCACGCCCTTCAAACATGACTGGCTCAATACCCGTCATGCCCACATTGCCCAACACTTCCAAGTGTTTTAGATAATTGTCGGAAAACGTCATCCAAAAACGCGCGCGTTTAATTTCTGGAAAGTGTTTTACCAACGACTCTAATTCTTCGTGGTACATCATGTAGATTTTTTTGGGGCCGATCTCAGCGGGAAAATCAAATACCTGATTAACCGATAAAGGTGGAGTTTCAACCCAGTTGCCATTTTCCCAATAGCGACCATTAGCAGTGACTTCGCGAATATTAATTTCCGGATTAAAGTTGGTTGCAAATGGCAAACCGTGATCACCAGCGTTGCAATCGATAATATCCAGATAGTGAATCTCATCGAAATAATGTTTTTTCAAATAAGCGGTATAGACATTGGTGACACCTGGATCAAAACCTGAACCCAAGAGTGCGGTTAAACCAGCATTTTTAAATTTATCCTGATAAGCCCACTGCCAGGAGTATTCAAATTTGGCGGTATCCAACGGCTCGTAATTGGCGGTATCCAAATAATCCACACCGGCCTCTAAACAGGCATCCATAATGGTGAGATCTTGGTATGGCAGAGCGACATTGATTACCAAATCAGGTTCTTCTGCATTAATCAGCGCAACCAATTCGGGCACATTGTCGGCATCGACTTGTGCGGTTTTAATGGGACGATTTAATTGTGCGGCAATGGCTTTACATTTTGCTTCGGTACGGCTTGCCAATACAATTTCTGAAAAGACTTCCGGCAATTGTGCGCACTTATGCACCACAACACCGCTGACACCACCGGCACCGATAATTAATACTTTTGCCATAACAGGCCTCCACTAAAATAAAAAATGTTATACCTGCGCACTGGCAGCCACAGAAGTGTTAAAAATCATTTCTCGAAATAGGTATAGCCGCGCAACCCTTCAGAGTAAGCCGCTAACATTTGCTGCCGATCGGCAATAGTGATGATGTTATCGCGCACTGCTTGTTCAGCCGTTTGGCGGAATTGTTCGTAGAGTGAGTTGGGTTTGTATTCCACGTAGCTCAATACATCGGCAATGCTATCGCCATGCAGTTCGTGTACGAAATCTATGCTTCCATCGACGTTAACTCGCACACTTGCGACATTGGTATCGCCAAATAAATTGTGCAAGTCACCCAATGTTTCCTGATAAGCACCCACCAAAAACACACCGAGATAATACTCATCGCCAGCAACAATTGGGTGTAGCGGTAAAGTAGTAGACTCACCTTCGGACGTGGCAAATTTTTGTAACTTCCCATCGCAATCACAAGTTAGATCTGCGATAACCGCTTGTCGAGTAGGTTCTTCATTGAGGCGATGAATGGGCATTACCGGAAATATTTGCTCAATCGCCCAAGCGTCGGGCAAAGATTGAAAGATGCTGAAATTACCGTAATAAATATCGGCCAACAATTGTGGCAAGCTTTCCAATTCAGCCGGAATACGTTTCATGGTTGGCAAGAGTGATGCAATTTTTTGCAGCGCCGCCAAATAAATATTTTCGCCCAATACGCGATGACGCAGATTAATATCGCCCGAGTGAAACAAATCGCGAATTTTATCGCGATAGTAAATCACATCATTGTAGGATTCCTGCAAACCGACAGCCTTAATAACCGATAAAGTGTGCCAAAGGTTTTCAATCATCTCATGGCAACCAACCGGCAAGGACTCCGGCATAGATGTAGGCTCAAAATGGGTAACATCGAGAATATTAAATAACAGCACCGATGTATGCGCGACAGTCGCGCGACCGGATTCAGTGACTATAATCGGGTGAGGTATCTGGTGGGCATCGAGGCTTTCCTGAATCGCTTCTACCACATCGATACAATATTCTTTTACCGAGTAGTTACGGCTGTGACCGTTGGTACTGCAAGTGCCGTCGTAATCAATCGCAAGGCCGCCACCTAAATCCAAATAGCCCAACGGCGCGCCCTCGCCGACTAATTCAATATAATAACGGCAAGCTTCCAATACTCCGGCACGAATACTACGAATATTCGGAATTTGCGAGCCCAAATGAAAATGCAGCAATTGAAAACAGTGCAATAAATTGGCATCGCGCAATGTATCAATTACCGCCACCAATTCATTAGTATTTAAACCGAACAGACTGCGGTCACCGCTGTCTTCACTCCAATGCCCTTCAACTTTGGTGGATAATTTCAAACGTACGCCAATCAAAGGTTCAACATTCATCGCGCGGCTGCGATCGATTACCGACTGCAACTCGCTCAAAGTTTCCAATACAAAAAAACATTTGAAACCTAATTTACGCGCTTCCAATCCCAACGAAATAAATTCGGCATCTTTGTAACCATTGCAGATAATCAAGCTATCGCGATTAGTTAAGGTCGCCATTGCAATCATTAATTCTGCTTTGCTGCCCGCTTCCAAGCCGTGGTTATAGCGCTCGCCAAAACGAGCAATTTCGGCAATCACATGGCTTTGCTGATTTACTTTGATCGGAAATGCGCCGCGGTATTGACCGCGATAACCACTCGCTTCAATGGCCTGAGCAAACGAGTCATTCAAAATACTGATGCGGGAATCAAGGATGTTTTCAAGCCGCAACAACACCGGCATTTGCAAGCCGCGCTGCTGCAAACCATCGACTATGTCCATCAGCGATACACTGACTTCGCCTGCAGCTGTAGGTGCACGAACGACCACCTCACCTTTTGGCGAAACACCAAAATAACCGGTACTCCACTCATCGATACCATAAAGATCAGCGGATTTACGCGCAGACCATGTCGTTGGTTGCTCTGAGTTGTTCATAATTTCGTCCTGCATTGTTAACGGCTTTCTCGCGATAAAAAACAACGGCCCAATAATGCTGGGTATTGGGTCACTCTCTATGGCGAAAATGAAAAATGGCGCGCAATTTTCCACATTTTGGGTGAAAAATAAAGCATCGCGCCATTATGAGCAGAAATTAATCAGCAACAACCTTTTCTATTGTGCTGACTGTTGTTGCAGATATTGAATAAGTACACCCATATTTTTGATGTAAGCCCCCGTTGAAATCCCCTTCACGGGATTATTCACCGGATAGGGCGATGTATCCCATTCATCGCCGACCATAGTAGCAGCATAGTCATTAGTCGCTCTGGTGATTGGCGCGGCCCCCTTATAGGGATTGGTGGTGTAATACAGTGGCGTAGGCCAGTAGCCCTGCTGATTGAGCTCCGCGACCAAGGCCGCAGCTTGCTCTGCCAAACCTTTTGCCGCAGGCTTTTTTTGTGCGCGAAAATTTAAATCAGAAACGCTGACTTTGTCTAAGGTGAAATACCGGGGAAGCACAATATCACCCATCACTTTCAAAGGTGAGTTTGCCGTCGCCTGATCCGGCGTAAGCGCTAGCGCATCTTGATAATCGGCACGTAACTTGGCCACATTAATGATGCTGGCTGATTTGTAATGCGCGAGCATATTGCCCGGCGTGTAATCCACATAATATTCACCATTGCTCACATTCGCACCGCGCCTGTGGGTAAATAGGGGCTTATTAGTGCCCAACTCAATAAACGACGGATGGCTACGACCCTCGTATTCCGGCTTGTGAGTCGCGAACTGCAGGCTCTCCAGCCAATCTAATGCGGCGGGGATCGGCGCGAGAAACTTTGTTTCCCCTGTCATGCGGTAGAACTTGATGAGTTGCTGGATATTCTCTGCCGTGGTTGGCGTATGCAGCGATTTTGGTTCATAGGAACGAGCACCTGCAGGTACGAGTTCAAGGGTGTATTGCAGCGCCCAACCGGGTTGCGGCTGCCCCATCTGCGTCACCAAAAAACTGTTCATCGCACGGATAACAGGCTCGCGCACCCGCGCCTCTCCCAAAACTTGATAGCACATCAGTAAGAAATCGATATTTTCTGCAGCGACATCATCGTTAAAGGTAATGAATGAAGAATAGTCAGCATGATCCTTTGCAGGATGATCGTGCATCAACGGAAAACGCTGGGGCCAGCCGCCTATCGGATATTGGCTATCCAGCATAAAGTCGATTGCTTTAGTCAGTGCCGGGCGATATTTGGGATCCAGTTTTTCTATATATAAACGCAAGAGGAATTTTGCCGCCTCTGCCGTGCCCACATCATCAAAGGTCGCATTGCCGTAATAGTGCTGGAACTCCTCTAGCCGCCAAGCGCTTTTCCCGATAGTCGCATACCAATCCTTGAGCGATGCCTCACCATTGAAGTCAGCTACGTAATTCCAGCCACCACTGGGATGCTGAGCATAGATAATCGCTCCTGCGACCCGCTCAGCAGCCGTGTAATAGAATTCATCACCTGTAGCATGGTAGGCATCCAAAAAAAGATGCCCCACGCTTGCGGTCCCTGGCGGCTGCATCCAGATCATCGACCGCCGCGCCTCTAACTCACCCCACTGGCGGGAAAAGTCTGGTAAATAAGACCATACAAAACCACCACGATAACTCGCCTTTTCCAACATAAACTGGCTGGCTGTCTTCATGGTTTTATGGATTTGTTCAGGTGCAGGTTCTGCCGCAAATAAGCGCAACGATAAAAGCAACGAAATCAGAATGAAAATACAACGGGAAAAACTTGGGTTGATTATGCGCATAGTCAGTCTCTATTGTTATGGATTTTACGACCGAAAACCGTTTGCCGACAATTACTTATAATATTTGTAAACGCAGACATCCAATATCACAACAGATAATAAGCATCGTGATTACTTAGTTATAGTCGATTAACACTTATTATCCTTGCGCCAGTATCCCCCCCTCAAGCAACAAGTTGCGGGAACATTCCTTTTATTCCACCCGCTATAAACTCTACCGCTATCGCGACCAGCAACAGCCCCATAATCCGCGTAGACATAACAATACTGCGTTTACTGAGATGTTGACTGAACCAAGGCAAAAATTTGAAGCAGAGCAACAGCGAAAGGCTGACGAGCAGGATACAAAGGGTAATCGCCAAATAATGTACAACTGAACTGGACTGGTGAGCATAAACAATCACCGCACTCATAGCACCTGGCCCGGCCAACAGAGGCATAGTGAGCGGCACCAGCGCGATGGTTTCATCTTGCGCGGCCTCTATCTCAGCGGTGGTGTGCCCGCGCGATTGCAGCATCCCCAACCCCATCAATAGCAGTATCACACCACCGGCACAACGGAAGGCATCGATACTGATTCCAAATGCCCATAAAATCCATTCACCAAATAACAGCGCCACCATCAACGCAAAAAATACTGAAACAACCGTAAGCCGTGCCGTTTTGTATTGTTGCTCCTTTTTTTGATGCACAGTGAGTGCGATAAAAACAGGGATAGCGCCGAGTGGATCGACAATCGCCAATAGGCCGATGAGGAATTTCGTGTATTCGGTGATTTCTAACATCTGATTAGGTATCTGTTGTGAAAGCTCTTTTGAGTTTAGGATGTTTTTTAATAACCGCTGCAATAAAAAAGGCGATCCGAAGATCGCCTTTTCGAAAACACTAAGCAAGTAAATTAATTACCAGCCAGTGATTTCCTTCAGGGCTTTACCGATATCGGCCAAGCTCTTAACGGTTTTAACACCAGCATCTTCCAGTGCAGCAAATTTCTCGTCAGCAGTACCTTTACCGCCAGAAATAATCGCACCAGCGTGACCCATACGCTTACCAGCAGGTGCAGTTACACCAGTGATGTAAGACACAACAGGTTTAGTCACGTTTGCCTTGATATAAGCAGCCGCTTCTTCTTCCGCAGAACCACCGATTTCACCGATCATTACGATCGCTTCAGTTTGAGGGTCAGCTTGGAACAACTTCAAAATGTCGATGAAGTTAGAACCTGGGATCGGGTCACCACCAATACCTACACAAGTAGATTGACCAAAACCGTAGTCAGTAGTTTGCTTAACTGCTTCGTAAGTCAAAGTACCGGAACGTGAAACGATACCTACTTTACCTGGCTTGTGGATGTGGCCTGGCATAATGCCGATTTTGCACTCACCCGGAGTGATAACACCTGGGCAGTTAGGGCCAATCAGGCGCACACCCAACTCGTCACACTTCACTTTTGCGTCAAGCATATCGAGAGTTGGGATACCTTCAGTAATACACACGATCAACTTGATGCCGCCGTTAGCTGCTTCAAGGATGGAATCTTTACAGAAAGGAGCCGGAACATAGATAACTGATGCAGTCGCACCAGTCGCTTCTACCGCTTCAGCAACAGTGTTAAACACTGGCAGGCCAAGGTGAGTTTGACCACCTTTACCTGGAGTTACACCACCAACCATTTTGGTGCCGTAAGCAATCGCTTGCTCAGAATGGAAAGTACCTTGCGCACCGGTAAAACCCTGACAAATTACTTTGGTATCTTTGTTAATTAAAACGCTCATGTGTCACCCCTTATTGATTCGCAGCAGCTGCAACTACTTTCTTGGCAGCGCCAGTCAAGTCGGTATCAGCGATAATGTTCAGGCCGCTTTCGGTCAGCACTTTAGCGCCAATCTCAGCGTTGTTACCTTGCAAACGAACAACAACAGGAACTTTTACGCCTACTTCTTTAACCGCACCAATTACGCCTTCTGCGATCATGTCGCAACGTACGATACCGCCAAAGATGTTGATGAATACGGCTTTAACAGCGTCATCAGACAAAATAATTTTGAATGCTTCAACAACGCGCTCTTTAGTTGCACCGCCGCCTACATCGAGGAAGTTAGCCGGTTGACCACCGTGCAATTTAACAATGTCCATGGTTCCCATCGCCAAACCAGCGCCGTTAACCATACAACCGATATCACCACCGAGTGCAACGTAGTTCAATTCCCACGCTGCGGCATGAGCTTCACGCGCATCTTCTTGTGATGGATCTTGCATTGCTTTCAATTCTGGATGACGGTACAGAGCGTTGCCGTCGATTACCAATTTGGCATCCAGGCAGTGCAAGTCGCCAGCTGGAGTAATAACCAATGGGTTAACTTCCAACAGAGCTAAATCTTTTTCTTTGAACAATTGCGCAAGACCCAAGAAAATCTTTACGAATTGATTGATTTGCTTGCCTTCCAAACCGAGTTTGAAAGCCAGATCGCGCCCCTGGAAAGGCTGCGCGCCAACCAGCGGATCAACAGCAACTTTTAAAATCTTTTCTGGAGTATCGTGTGCTACTTTCTCGATCTCTACACCACCTTCGGTAGAGGCCATAAACACGATGCGACGGCTAGAGCGATCAACCACCGCACCCAAGTACAATTCTTTGGCGATATCGGTGCAAGTCTCAACTAAAATGCGGCTTACTGGCTGGCCTTTTTCATCAGTCTGGTAAGTCACCAGATTCTTGCCTAACCACTTTTCAGCGAAAGCGCGAATATCTTCTTTGCTCTTAACCAGTTTTACGCCGCCCGCTTTACCGCGGCCACCAGCGTGAACCTGAGCTTTAA
>CAXAVL010000176.1:0-9629 GCA_963971905.1 uncultured Cellvibrio sp. | reverse complement strand
TCGAATGGTTTTATCCCGTCTATTTTGAAGTCAGTCGCCAAGGGCGCACGCCCGGTAAAAAGTGGATGGGCATCCGCGTAGTCAATGACGATGGCACACCCATTTCCTTTGGCCCGTCTCTGCTGCGCAACCTTTTACGTTTTGTCGATTTCCTCCCCATGCTCTACCTCACCGGTATTATCGCCAGCCTGTGCAATCGCCAATTTAAACGCTTGGGCGATTTGGCCGCCGGCAGCATGGTGATTTACGAGGCGCCGCCCGCACGCGAACCCAGTTTTGAAGTGCGTGGCCAATTGCCGGTTCCCGCCGATTTTTCTACCGACGAACAGCGCGCGTTACTTGCGTTTGCGGAGCGCAGTCAATATTTATCGGCCGAGCGCCAAAGTGAATTGGCGACGATTCTGTTGCCCGTTATCGGTAGCAAAGATCCGGTGATCGCCATCAAACAAATGGCCAACACCATGGTCGGCAAGCAGTAGGCACAGGATGAAACAAGGACAATTTGAACAACTCTACCAACCGCTCTGGCATGTCATGGAGCTGGAAATTATCGAGCTGGAAAAACCCGATGGTCGCCTCAAGGGCGGCGAGCTTGCGAGTTTTGCCAGCCGCTATCGCCGTCTGTGCCATTTTCATGCGCTCGCAAAAGATCGCCACTACTCCAGCCATTTGGTCGATAAACTCGGCGATTTAGTCGTGCGCGGCCACCAGCAGCTGTATCGCCGCAAACAGCCGTTTATGCTGCAGTTCACCAGTTTTATTGTGGCGGGATTTCCGCGTTTGGTGCGCGAGCAACAGCGTTATATTTGGTGGGCGACAGCCCTGCTGTATGTGCCCGGACTGCTGATGTTTTTAGCGATTTTGTGGCAGCCGGATTTGGTCTATACCGTCACCGCCCCCGAACAAGTAAGTTCATTTGAAAGCATGTACGACCCGGAAAACCGAACGCTTGGCAGCGCGCGTGAATCCGATACCAATGTGGAGATGTTTGGTTTTTACATCAGCAACAATATCAGCGTTGCCTTTCGCACGTTTGCCTCAGGAATTTTGTTTGGTGTCGGCTCGATTTTTTTTCTCGTCTACAACGGCTTGCTGATGGGCGCCGTCGCCGGGCATTTAACCAACGCAGAATTTACTCAAACTTTTTTTACCTTTGTGGTCGGGCATGGCAGTTTTGAATTAACCGCCATTTGTATCGCTGGCGCTGCAGGTTTAAAACTCGGCCACGCACTGCTGGCACCGGGCAACCTCACCCGCAAAGAATCATTGCGGCGCGCTGGCGTTATCGCGATCAAACTCGTCTACGGCGTCATCATCATGCTGGTGATTGCCGCCTTTATTGAAGCCTTTTGGTCATCCAACAATATTCTTATGCCCTGGCAAAAATATTTAGTTGGCGGATTTTTGTGGGCGTTGGTGATTGGTTATTTGGTATTTAGCGGGCGCGGGCTGCGCGGTGAGCGAGGCCAAAGATGAATCTGGATCAGGTCACCATCGAAATTCGCCCGCGCAGTGCCTGGGAGGCGGTAGATTTAGGTTTGTTAATGGCCAAACGCTGGTGGCTGCCGATGATGAAAATCTGGCTGTTGGTTAGCTTTCCTTTTTTTGCCATGACACTGCTGCTGCCCGGCAATTGGTTTTGGGCAGGTGTGATTTTTATCTGGTGGTTAAAACCGGTGCTGGAGAGGCCACTCTTACACATCCTCAGCCACGCTGTATTTAACGCGCTACCGAATACACGCAGCACATTTAAATTATTTCCATCGCTTGCACTGAAACAAATTTTTGCCAGCCTGACCTGGAGAAGATTAAGTCCAACCCGCTGCATGGATTTACCCGTGTTACAACTGGAAGGATTAAGTGGCGCACGCCGTCAGGATCGTTTAGGCGTATTGCACCGGGAAGATTCATCGCCCGCCAGCTGGCTCACGTTTATGGGTTTTGCGCTGGAAGTATGTTTATGGGTCGGCATGATCAGTTTTATCTGGGCATTCATTCCGCGCGAAATTGATATCGAATGGGCCAATCTTTTTTTTGATCAGGAATCGGCGCAACTTCACCTGCTGCAATTATTGATTTGGTATTGCGCCCTCAGCCTCACCGCACCCTTTTATGTCGCCTGTGGTTTTGCGCTCTATTTAAATCGCCGCATTAAATTGGAAGCATGGGATATTGATATTGCCTTCCGTCGCATCGCCAATAAACGCAGCAGCACAAATTTACTCTCTGCGTTTGTGTTGGCTCTCACGCTTGGACTCGGCGTGTTTGCCAGCGATGCCCAGCGCAGTGTTTATGCAGAAGATCAACTTCCCACCATGGAAAATTCTAGCGCGACAGAAGCGTACAGCGGCGAGGCGATTATCGACCAACCACTGGGTGAATACACTGAGTTGGATCGCCACCAGACACAGGAGTCTATTAAAGCCGTTCTGCAACAATCCGAATTTAGCCGCAAAGAAATGCAGCGCACACTGAAATTCGATAAACCAGAAGAAGAGGAAGATGATGAAGCAGCCACCTTCTGGAAAAAAATATTTAACTTTTTGGATACCTTTGAAGGTTTTGTCGCCGCCGCCAGTCTACTGGAAATTCTATTGTGGATCGGTGTCGCGGCGCTGATCGGTTTTGTTTTTTATCGCTATCGCCATTGGTTGACGGCGCAGTTTGTACGCATCACCCCAACACCCGCCCCCAAAACCAAACCAGTCACCTTGTTTGGCATGGATGTCACCCGCGAATCTCTGCCAGAAGATATCAGCGGCAACGCGCTGCGTTTATTAAACGCGGGCGATGTACGCGCAGCACTGGCCCTGCTCTATCGCGCCAGTTTATTTCATATGATTCACAGCGGTGTCGATATCCACGATGGCCACACCGAACAAGAATGCGCGGAATTAATGCACAAACATTTTGCCAGCAATAGCGCAGCACAAACCCGCGTTACCTATTTTGCGGCGCTGACCCGCGAGTGGCAGCGACTAGCCTATGGCCATTTATTACCCACAGCAGAAAAGGCACAGTATTTGTGTGCTAAATGGAATAGTTGCTGGCTGCAACAAGGCCACACCGCAGCACAAGGAGCGGCGCAGTGAGTAATAAAGCGAGCAGTAAAATAAGTGACACTGAGAAATCATTAACGCCTGTACAGCGCGGATTAATTATCAGCGCGCTAATCGCACTGCTGATAGGTTTGGGTTATTGGTGGTACACCACACTGGTGTGGGAAGAAAAAGAAATCGATTTGGGCTACTCCAAAGAGGCTATCCAAAATGATTTTCTCGCCGCGGAAATTTTTCTGCGCAAGCAGGGGGTGCAAGCCACTACGGTAAAAAACCTGAGCCTGCTCGACAAACATTCCTGGCGCAACCTTAAACTCGGCGCACAGGATACGCTGGTCATTATCAACGGCAACAAAACACTCACTCAGGAGCGTTACGATTCACTGTACGAGTGGGTCGAAAATGGCGGCACCCTTATCACCTCAACACAAAACCCGTTTATCGGCACCCACACCAGTGAAGAAGATTTACTGCTGAATGATTTTAATATCGAGCTGCAACCAGAAGAAAAGGATGCTGACACTCGCAATCTTCTAAAAAAACTGGCCGATGGTTTTGACGAAGAAGATAAGGATAAAAATGAAGAACCTGATGAAAAATCGGGCAGCGATAAAAACCAAATCGACAAACAAAAAAAACCGAAAAAAAAGAAACTAAAGAAAGAGGAGAAGCCGGAAAATTATTATCGCTGCGCCTTAAAAGAGACACCCACGCCCATCACCTTTGCCAGCGAGGAAAAACCGCTCAACTTTGACTTCAGTCGCGGCCGTCAATTTATCTATTACGATTACGTCGCACGCGATAATGCTACTGATGAAGACGCAGAAAGTTATACAGATGAAAGCGAATCAGAAGATGATGGTTACTACGATGAAACACACGAGCACTTACTCTATTTCGACATAGGTGACGGCTCGGTCACGATTATGAGTGACAATCATATTTGGTCCAACCAACGCATCGACTGCCACGATCACGCTTATGGACTCTGGCGATTGATTAATCATGAAGGGCGGGTATGGTTTTTAATTAATCAGGATGCACCATCGCTTGCCAGCATTTTATGGCGCAATGCCAGTTACGGGGTAAGTGCCGGCATCATCGCATTGATTTTATGGCTCTGGGCGAACAGTCTGCGCTTTGGCCCTGTATTAGTAGTTGAACAAACCGGGCGCCGCAGTTTGGCCGAACATATTTATGCCAGTGCTATGCTGGTCTGGCGCAAACAGCAGCACCCGCAATTATTAAATTTGTTACGCAAAGAAATTCTTGATCGGCTTGATGAACAGCATCCCAACTTGAATCAACCTGCGGGCGATCAGCGCATGGAATTTTTACATCAATTGACGGGCATCGCCCAAGCCGATATTAAACAAGCACTCTTCGCTGACGCACTGCATCATCCCCAGGAATTTGCCGCAGCGATTGCACATTTGCAAACCATTAGAAAGCAGCTTTCAGGAGTCAAGTATGACTGAGCCAACTAGCACCAACGAGAGTATTGAAATCAATAAAACAACGGACACAGATGAAAGTTTGCAAAACCGGCTGCAGCAAGCGAGCACCGTTGCCAATAATTTATTAAACGAAATTAAAAAAGTATTGATCGGTCAGGATGCAGTGATCGAGCAGATATTAATTGCGCTAATCGCACGCGGCCACGTACTAATTGAAGGTGTACCCGGGTTGGGTAAAACTCTGTTGGTACGCAGCCTCGCCAAATGTTTCGGCGGGCAATTTTCCCGCGTGCAGTTCACCCCCGATTTAATGCCGAGCGATGTCACTGGCCACGCCATGTTTAATATGGCCAAACAAGAATTTGAAATTCGCAAAGGCCCTGCATTCACCAATTTATTGCTCGCCGATGAGATCAACCGCGCACCCGCCAAAACCCAAGCGGCATTGTTAGAAGTAATGCAAGAAGGGCAAATCACCATTGAAGGCGAATCGTTCAAAACCGGCGATCCCTTTATGGTACTGGCGACACAAAACCCCATCGAACAGGAAGGGACTTACCCGCTGCCCGAGGCAGAGCTAGACCGTTTTATGTTGAAGGTAATTATTGACTACCCGAGTGAGAGCGATGAGCAATTAATGTTGCGCCAAGTCTGCTCACAAGCTCAAGGCGGTTTTGGTTTGGAACATATCCGCACCCTATTAAAACCGGCTCACGTATTGAGCCTGCAAAAAATTGCCGAGCAAATCACCGTGGATGAGCAAATTTTGCAATACGTGGTGAAACTGGTGCGCGCCACACGCAGCTGGTCGGGTATTTCCCGTGGCGCTGGCCCGCGCGCGTGTATCGCCTTGCTCTCCGCCGCACGCGCTTATGCGCTGCTCAATAACAATTCGTTTGTCACACCGGACGATGTGAAAAAAATGTTTATCCCGGCACTGCGCCACCGGATTTTGTTATCACCGGAATTGGCGATTGAAGGTATTGCTGCCGAGCGGATCTTGCACAATATTTTGTTGCAGGTTGAAGCACCGAGACATTGATATCCATCAACCATCTCGCCCCCAGCGGAGTTTGGGCACGAGAAAAATTAAAAACTGGACTCCCGCTACACGAGAGTGACGACGGATATATTAAGTAGGGAGTCGTCATCCTCGCGCAGCGGGGATCCATAACAACACACAAGTGATTCACACAAGCATGAAACGACAATGGATTCCCAGCACCCGTTTGATCATTGCCTTTGCGCTGCTCGCCGCGCTGGTGTTTATCAACGCCTTTAGTGCTCATTATTTTAACTGGAGCGCGGCGGCTTATTTGCCGCAGGCGATATTCATTGCCCTGGTGGTTATCGCTCTGCTGGATTGGCTCTTATCGCGCCGCTTACCACCTGTGGAAATTACCCGCGAATTACCGGGTAATCTCGCGGTTGATAAGTGGACCGAGGTAAAACTGCGAATTCGCCATCAATTTACCGAACCACTTAAGATCAGTATTTTTGATGGTGTACCGAGCAATGCCAATTATGATCAGCTGCCGCTGCAAATTGAATTGCAACCCAACCAAATCAGCAGCAGCCACTATTCATTGCGCCCACTGGTGCGCGGCAGCTTGCAACTCAATAAAACCCACATTCAATTTTCCAGCCCGCTGAAATTATGGAATATTCGCTACTGGGCAGGCGACCTAACTGAAGCCAAAGTGTTTCCGGATTTTGTGGCGATTGCCAACTACGCCATTTTGGCAACAGAAAACCATACCAGCCAAATTGGCATCAAGAAAAAACAGCGGCGCGGTGCGGGCATGGAGTTTCATCAGCTACGAGAATATCGCCAAGGCGATAGTTTGCGTCAATTGGATTGGAAAGCGACATCGCGTCGCCAAAAATTAATTGCGCGGGATTATCAAGACGAACGCGACCAACAAATTGTATTGATGATCGACAGCGGCCGCCGCATGCGTACCAAAGACGATGAGCTCAGTCACTTTGATCACGCGCTCAATTCCATGTTATTAGTAAGCTACATCGCCTTGCGTCAGGGCGATAGTGTTAGCCTAATGAGTTTTGGCGGCGAAGCCAATAATAAACACCGCTGGATTCCGCCGCAAAAAGGGGTGGAGCGAGTCAAAGTATTACTCAATGGTATTTATGATCTGCACGCAAACCAATCCACTGCCGATTATATTTCTGCCGCCGAAAAACTTGCGATCTTACAGCCCAAACGTTCGCTGATCATTTTAGTCACCAATTCACGCGATGAAGACAACAGCGAACTATTGCTCGCCGTCAATCTGTTAAAAAAACGCCATTTGGTAATGGTCGCCAATATCCGCGAACAAATCCTCGATCAACTCAACGACACCCCGGTGCACACCTTTGATGACTCACTAAACTACGCCGGTGTCCGCCGCTTTCTGCATGAGCGCCGCGAATCCCATCGCAAATTAATCGCCTCCGGTGTATATGCCATTGACTGCACCGCTAATGAATTGGCCGTGCGTATTTCCAATGCGTATTTGGAAATTAAAAGTGCGGGGGTTTTGTAATTTAAATCAGTGGCAAAAAAATAAGGCAGCCGAAGCTGCCTTATGGGTGTGATTCAGAGAGAACTTATTGCAGCGTTTCTGAATCAGCATCCTCAATCACATCGGCTTCTAGCGCAGCGTCATCTTCGATAATTTCTTCTGGCGTTTCATAAGAAATGCCATCTTCCAGGGCCTCATCACTATACATAGTATCTTCAACTGCACCATCTTCTGTATATTCTGTAGGATAAGCATCTGTATCCTGCGAGTTGTAAGAGGAGTCAAAACCTTGAGCGCGAGTCACATAATCTTGGTAGGCCGGCAATGCAATGGCAGCGAGAATACCGATAATTGCAACCAATACGGGCATAGACAGCGCTAGCACCCAATGCCAGGTTTTATTCGGCGGGGTTTGCAAACCATAATTGTTGCGCCCTTCAGTTCCCTTAAAGAATATTAAAATCACCAACAAATAAATGTTGGCGAACGGAATCAGGCATAACAGTGACAGCCAACCGGTTTTATTCAAATCATGCAAACGCTGAATCATCAGAATAAAACTGAAAACGATCATTGCGATATAAGCGATAGCGGCGAGTACAATCCCCACAACACTCGACACTAATGAAGCAACCAAACCAATCGCGAGAAATACACCCAGCATCGCGAAGGTGAACAGCATGGAATGCGCCCAATAGCGCAGGCGGTTAATACGGGAAGCGGGAGAGAAAAATTTGATCTCGCCAACAGCTTGATCATCGGTCGTCAATTGACCTTCTGGGGTTTGGTAGGGATTAGTAGACACACATTACTCCTTAAATTGTTATAGTAAATGTTCCGGCTATTACTCTGAGCACTGCAACAGGGCAATAGCCAGTGGTTTGATTCTAACGATCAACTAAATAAATTGCGAAAGAATAGTTTCAAGTTATCGAGTAAACGGGCAAAAAATCCAGCTTCTTCTACTGCCTGTAACGCGACAATAGGTGTGTTCACTAATAACTGGCCATCCAACTCCACTGTAAGATTACCTAACTCCTGACCTACAGCAATCGGCGCTTTAATTACTTCATTGATATGCATATTGGCTTGTAGTGACTGCTCGCGACCTTTAGGTAAGGTAAGCACAATATTATTGGGAATACCCAGCGTAACCTCTTGCGTGGTACCCGCCCATACCCGCGCTGTACTCACTTGTTGCCCGGCTTGATACAGCGGAGTGGTTTGGAAATAGCGGAAACCGTAGGCCAATAGTTTTTGTGTTTCTGCCGCGCGAGCGCTTTCACTGGCAGTGCCCATTACCACCGCAATAAAACGGGTATTTTCACGTTTGGATGACGCCACCAAACAATAGCCAGCTTCTGTGTGACCGGTTTTTAAGCCATCGACAGTCTCGTCGCGGTTCAACAATAAATTGCGATTAGGCTGACGGATATTGTTATAGAAAAAATATTTTTCCGCGTACAGCGGATAATGCGAGGGGTGATCATTGATAATCGCACGCGCAAGCACCGCTAAATCTTTTGCCGTAGTTAAATGCCCTTCTGCAGGCCAGCCAGTAGAGTTTTCAAAGTGTGTATTGGTCATACCTAACTGCGCGGCTTTTTGATTCATTGCATCGACAAATGCATCCTCATTACCCGAAACATATTCTGCGAGGGCAACGGACGCATCGTTACCTGATTGAATGATCACACCGCGCAACAAATCAATAACGGAAACTTGTGTACCCTCTCTGATATACATGCGCGAACCGCCCATCTTCCAGGCCTTTACGCTGATATTTACCATGGCGTCTTCAGTAATGCGCCCTTTCTCAATTTCATCGACCACCAAATAACTGGTCATCATTTTAGTCAGACTGGCAGGTGGCAGACGCTCTTCGGAATTATTTTCAGCAACAATATTGCCGGTAGTGGCATCAACTAAAATAAAACCAGTTGCGGCTAACTGTGGCGCTGCAGGAATAACTATGGGTTTTTGTTCGACAACTTGGCCAGGCGTAGGAGTGGGCAACACAGCGGAGGGAATGGGAGCTCCCGATTGCTGGGCAAAGGTTAAACCGGAACTGGCCAGCAACATGCAGGCAAATAATTTTTTAATCATGGCGATTAACACTCTGTAAAACGAAATGAAAAAGGAAGTTTGAGTAGGCGAATTGTAACAATAAAGTAGCGGCGTGAATCAAACTTGAACCTCAGCCGCTACTAGTATTAGGCTACTGATACACCACGTGCGCTTGAAAAATTTTAATGCGTGTCAATTGATCCCGCGCATTCTGTAAACTTTTTGCATCTTTAAACGGGCCGACACGGACACGATGCACTTGTTTAGGTTGTGCAACCGAATGAATAGTGACCGGATAAGTCAAATTACTGCCCACACTTGCCGCAAATTGTTGTGCTGATGTTTTTTGGCTAAACGCGCCGACTTGCAAATAAGTACCCTCAGGCAATGCAGACTCAACATGCACAGGTGTTTTGTTATCGGCGCGGCGCGGAATAGGTGCAGCATCACCAGGCAATGCAATTTCAACTTCAACCCGACCCGTTCCGGTTTTGTGAATGCCAATGCGCTGTGCAGCGGCG
>CAXAVL010000175.1:0-9748 GCA_963971905.1 uncultured Cellvibrio sp. | reverse complement strand
ACCCGCTGGAATTCGGTACTGGCCTGTACACCTTCAACCGCTTGTGCGGATAAGTTGGTAAGTGATTTGGCGCCACGTATTTTCCGTCGCCCATTGACCAGTGCTGAACAAACTAGCTACCAAGCGCTAGCGCGCGGCACCACTGGTGGCCGCACCGTAACCGAAGGTATGACAGTGGCATTGGCGACCATGTTGTCAGCCCCCCAATACTTGTATCGCTCGGAAGTGGGTGACTTAACCAGCGGCACCACCTACAAGTTGAATGGCTACGAGATGGCGACCTATCTGAGTTATACCTTCACCGGTACGACTCCGAATGCGACCTTGATGACTGCAGCGGCCAACGGCAATTTGAATACGGTTGCCGGTGTACGCCAACAGGCCGCTACGCTATTGAATTCAGCCACCACCAAAGTATTGCTGGGCCAACTGGTGAACCGTTGGTTGGGCACCGAGACTCTGGCTACTCAAGGCAAAGTAGGCGTGGCTAATTTTGCAACCTTGGCGGGTGACATGCAGAACGAGCTGAGTAAAAACTTCTCTGCCGCAATGCTGGAATCCAACTCTACCTTTACCACCCTGTATAACCCCACGTTCACCCATGTGAATCAACGTTTGGCAAACCACTATGGCTTGGCGTACAGCGGTACGGCTGATGCCGATGGCTTTGTGCGCGTCAACACCAGTGACCGTGGCGGTATCTTAACCTCGGGTGCCTTTATGTCGCGTTATGCGCGTGATAACGATGCCAATTTGATTACTCGTGCGGTCGCCGTACGGCGCAAGATGATGTGTCAGGATATCCCTGAGCCACCAGCTGGTACCTCATTGGATCGCGATGCGTTAGGTGAAGCACACGCGGCGTTCTTGGCTGCGCCCACCACCACTGAGCGTATGGCGGTGGCGAAGATTACCGAAAATCAACCCTGCTCTAACTGTCACCTGGAAATCATCAACCCATTGGGTGGCGGTATGGAGAACTTCGATGCAACCGGCCGTGTTCGCACTACCGATTTGCGCGGCAACCCAATTAATGCGCAAGCGACTTTCTTCTCGCCCTACCAAAAATTGCAATTCGCCAACGACCCAAACCGCGTGATTTATTCACCTGAAATCACCTTTAACGGCGCCAAAGACCTGGCTCGAATAATGGTTGAGCAGCCACTGGTATCCCAGCAGGCGAAAACCTGTTTGGCGACTCAGCTGGTCAGTTTCAGCAGCGGTGTAGCGACTACCTTCCTGATCGACCGGGACGCGACTCGTGAAGTGCCCTACAACATGTCGCTCGCAGAGCGCAGTGCCTATCGCTGCAATATCGAGAAGCTGACCAATGTGCTGAACACTAGCGGTCCACGCGCGATGCTGCAGGAAATTCCGGCGTTGGATTCTGTGATCTACCGGCAGGAGTGGGCGCGCTAAGGCGCGCTCCATTCTCCCAGTTAACGAATTGGAGTCAAAAAAATGAGATCTAAAGATTGTTTTGATCAAGAGCGCCGGAACTTCCTGCGCGTTGTACAACGCTCGGGTATCGCCATGGGCACGATTCAAGCGTCCAGCTTGCTTGCCGGTGTGATGATGGCGCGGGTAGCAGAAGCGCAATCCGGAACCGCCACCAAACACGTTGCGGTGTTTATGCCCGGCGGCTGCACCCCGGCCAAATGGGTTCCAACAGGCGCCACCTTACCCATCCAATCTGCGCCGCTGCAGAGCCATTATTCTGCTGGTCGGGTTGCCTTAATCTCCAACGCCACCATGTTCCAGGGCGGCCATGGGGTGATGTTTTGTCGTTTCAATGAAGCGAACCCTTGGGGTAAACAGAGTATCGACGTCAACCTCGGCAAAGTATTGAGTGCTAACTCAAGCTCACCGGTTAAATGGTTAAACCTGGGTACACATGCGGGATCTGAACTGTCGCGCGACAGCTCTGGCATTCCAACGATCACCAGCCCGGCAGCCGCATTGGATATTTTGTTTGCGGGTGGCGGTGGTGGCACTGGTACTGGCACTGTTCCGCCGCGCAAATCATTGGTCGATTACCATGCGACCGCGATCAATGATTTGAAAACTAAATTAGGCCAGCACGAGTTACAAAAACTGGATAGCCACTTAAATGCGATTAGAGAGCTAGAGTCCAAGATCGTTACTACCGGTGGCAACACCGGTTCTTGTCCACGTCCGCCGGAGAAAGCCGCCACTGGATTTGATGCAACGTCCAGGGTCATGAGCGAAATCGCCGTGCTGGCACTGAAATGTAACCTGACCTCATCGGTATCTCTAGCGTTTGGTAATGACGATCACAACCACGTACTCGATGGTGCAATGATTGTTGATACCACCGGTGCTCATCGCCCACGTCCGTCACATGACTCGCATCACAACCAAGGCAACCCAGGCTACCGCGGTTACTACGATAATGATGTGGCGTATCAGATGTCGCTGACTGCGCAGTTGCTGGATAAGTTGCAGGCAGAGAATCTACTCACCTCCACCATTGTTACTCAAGTATCGGATATGGGTAACGTAGATGCGCACAGTGGCAGCAACTGCCCAATGCTGGTGGCGGGTGCTGGAGTGAAAGGCGGCAAAGTCGTTAATGCCGGTGGCGCTGGTCAAACGGCACTGTTCCAAACCGTTGGTTTAGCGCTGCAAGCAAATCAGGGCGCAAATGGAAGTTTGTACCGCAGCTGGGGCTCACAAACTATTGCAGGGATATTCTAGTAGCTGGAGTTAAGCGCATAAAAAAACCCGGCGCAAGCCGGGTTTTCCTCGCGCTATACGATGCTGCACAGAAAAACAAAAAACCAAAAAAATTCGTCTTTAAAAAAAGGTTTCTATTATGAAAACTTTAATCGTCTACGCTCATTTACTTGCCGCTTGTGTTGCTATCGGTATTTTGCTGATACAGGATTTAGCCTTGGCTAAAACGCGCGGAAAGGCACTTCCGGCAGCGGCGATCAAAGACCTGACCAAATCAGCCAGTATCATGTTTATTGCATTGATCACGCTGTGGATTAGCGGCCTCTCATTAGTGCTGATCGGCTATTTAGATAACCCGGCACAGTATTTAATGAATGAAAAACTCTGGGCCAAATTTACCGTGGTGGCGGTATTAACACTGAATGGCATTGCACTGCATTATTTCAGCTTCCCGCGCGTTACTTGCGCACGCGGATTTTTGTCCGTGTCGGGAATTGAACAAATATTGGTAGTCTTAACCGGTGCAGTCTCATCTGTTTCCTGGCTGTTCGCCTGCTATCTCGGCATTGCGCGCCCATGGAATTACACCGTGGATTACAGTTACATCATGTTCATCTACAGCGGTTTGCTTATCTGCGCCATTATCGTCGCCGGAGAAGCCCTGCGCTCCATGCGCCGCGACGACCCACCGCTACTGTCAGAGCAGGCATCATTAAATCGCCCGCAAAAATGTGAGTAATTATTAATAATCGGCAGGGAAAAATAACGCTGAATAGCAAATGAACTTTAAGCGAACACCGGCGGGGTTCGCTTTTTTATTGTTTCGACGAACGAATAGCAGGTACGGGTGACGGGCGCCCCAAATAATATCCCTGCATAGAGACGATCCCTAACTTAAGTAGCTTATCAAACTGCGCTGCGGACTCGACCCCTTCCACAACTACTTTCAAACCCATCTTCTGTGCAATTAACATTGCGCTTTCGATAATCACCAAACCTTGTTTGTCGAGCTGCGCAGTAAACGAGCGATCAATTTTAATTCCTGTAACCGGAAATTCATGCAGGCGCGAAAGCGATGAATAGCCAGTACCAAAGTCATCAATATAAACCTCAACTCCAAAACTGCGCAGCTGTGTTACCGTCACCAAGGTCGTATCTAAATGCGCCTCACCAAATAAACTCTCAGTCACTTCCAAAATCAATGCATCCGGCGGGAACGCGGTCTCCTGCAAGATACTGATTACACGCCCCGAAAAATTTTGCGCAAGCAACTGCTTAATAGAGACATTGATCGCCAACTTAATCGCGGAGTCTTGCCGGCGCCACTCACGCGCCTTACTGCAGGATTGATATAAAACCCAATCTCCTAGCGCGACAATACGATCCGTCTCTTCCGCCAAATAGATAAATTCACATGGGTCTATCACCCCCAGGGAGGGATGATGCCAGCGCGACAACACCTCCAAGGTTTCAACCTCATTAGTGAGCGCATTAACGATGGGTTGATAAGCAAGTGTTAATTCATTTTGTTTAATAGCGTCAGATAAAGCGCGACCAAGATCAAAACGCCGTTTCTGGGTCTCAGCATAAATATCGTTATAAATGAGACTATTTCCGCGACCACTGCGCTTCACTTCTGCAACCGTTAAATCGGCTGCATGAATAATATCTTGAAAATTTATCGCATCGGTCGGGAAGTACGCCATGCCAACACTCAGGCCTACACCCAGTGATTCATCGCGAATACAAAGCGGGGCGATCGCAGCATCTATAAGCTGTCTTGCCAGTGTTTCAGCACGCTCACGCGTGTTATCAGCCTGCGCAGTAACCAGTAAAAATTCATCGCCTCCCCAACGCGCGAGAATAGCATCATCAGGACAAACCTCGTTAAAACGATAGGCAATCATACGCAGCACCTGATCGCCAACCTCATGCCCTAAAGCATCATTAATTTGTTTAAATCGATCTAAATCCAGAAATAAAATGGCGGCTTCTTGTGGGTTATCGGCATGCAGTTTTTTCTCCATCCAATCAATTAACCCAAGCCGATTAGGTAAGCCGGTCAGTGCATCATTGTGTGCAATGCGCTCAAGCGCACTGGTTCGCTGTTGAACACGCAACTCAAGCTCTGCATTTAAATGTTGCAAATTATTAATCAGTTGTTTGTTTTCCATTTGCAGCGTCAAGCTTTTTAACAACACATAATGATTATTTCGGTGACTGATAATCATTGCGACCCAAAAAACCAACCCCAGCACAGAGAACACCCAGTGTTCGCTAGCCACCCAATAAATAATCACCGAGGTAAATAACAACAAAATTGTGATGTAAATTCGGCCCGCATATTTCAACGGCGCTGTGATACCTGTAGCGCCACCGGCCAATGCAGAGATAATGACTATGACAGTAAATTTTGCCTCTGAGGTGGCCAATTGAAAGGTGATAAAAACCATTGCCACCCATATCAAAGCGGCAGAGTGAAGCCCCAAAGTATAAAGCAACACCCAGCCACCCACCTTAGCCTGCTCACGACTCTCATTTGCACAATAGCGCTGAAAGAAAAACCAGCACAGCAATCGCAACCCACTTAGTACAAATACCAATGCCAACCAAACCGGAAGATAGCTAACACCATCGGCATATAATAAAAATGCCACTCCGAGCGTAGCGGCAATATTTACACCGAGCATGGCGGGAAGATTTTGGTAGGCCAAAGCCGCAAGCTGCATCTCGACCAATGTATGCTGATCGGTAGCACGGCGATTAGGAAATGCTTGAGCTTTCTGTGTGAACATTATGGGGTTCTAAGCACGTGAAGCACCCGTAAAGGCAGGAGGAACTAGAAAAATTGTTAACCTAAGCTTAGCTTAATTTTTGCGACAGATTCGAAACACTGAAGGATGAAAAACCAAATAAACCAATATCCTTTATCAAACAATAAGTTAAGTACGCCAATCTGACTTATTTCTCTCCGGGAAAATCCGCACCTAAAACAGTTCATCAAAGAGGGAGAACACAACTTCCCCTCACGGCAACATACATTAGCGATAAATATAAAGGTATAGAGATAACACCAATCAAACGAAACTTATCCCTAAACTCGTATGCCGACCATACTGCACATTTTGTGTGCAGGCGTGGACGTATGAATACCAACCCAGTACCGACCAATGTTAATCCGCAACTGATGGTAAAAAATTGCCACCGGAGAAACTGTGTCGTCAGCATAAACAATAAAAAATAAACCCTGCTACTATTCGACTCACAATCTCAAACATATGGAAATAGGGCTTTTCGCTAAATGTAATTATTCCCGCAGAAAGAGAACTGAGATTCCACACCATAGCAAATCCAAATAACATCATTACCAATCCAAAAGCTGCAATCAGATACATAGATTTTCCCTCTGCAAAGAACAGACAAAATCATCACAAAGTCACTTTATTCAGAAAATATGGTGATGGCGTAATCTAAAAATCATTATCGCGTACAGTAACTATTTGACGCTCATACAAGTCTAGCAATACTTTAAACAGAAGTTACTACGCGGCGAGCATCAAACGAAAAATTCACCTAAGTTTCTATCATTAAAAAATACAACGTTGTCAACAAAACTTCTGCCATACCCTGCCCATCTAAAAACTAGAGCAATAACTCGCAACTAATGTCATCCCCCCTCACTTCGCTTAAAAAAAATTCATATTTAAAACCAGAGAAGGACTTTTATAGCGTCCCCTTTTAAAAAAATATACTTATATCAAAAAGTATAAAAATCCATTTGACAGCGCTGTCACTTAATGATTTCATGCCGCTCGACTAGACAAATAGATCAACGCATTTTCTTTGAATGCGTTTGGACGATGCAAGGGCATGTATGACCGAAGGAATTTTCAGACAGGATGCTATAGAACATCACCGCCATAAATTTCATGGAAATTGTTTACGCTCCTCCATATTTCCCCAAACATTCACTGCAACTATTTTGCTGTTGCGGTTTGTGGTTATTGAATCAATATCTACGACTGAAATAGGTGGAAACGTTATATGAACATGGAGTGCTCTCCTGCCAAATCACCGCTTTTTCGCACGCAAGTTATCGAGCAAAAAATAGATCGTTTGCACGGTGACGTCTTGCTACTTCCACGCATCAGTCATTCAATACTGATTACTTTTTTATTGGTTTGGCTTGTAGCGGTGGGTATATGGCTCGCAACCAGCACCTATGCACGCAAAGAAACTGTGGTTGGTTGGCTGGAGCCCTCTGCCGGTGTTGTAAGGCTGTATCCCGAGACGTCCGGCCAGATCAAACAAATTCTTATAAAGGAAGGAGACAAGGTACAAGCAGGTCAGCCACTGATAATAATCAATGGTGACAGAATATTGGCCGACGGCGGCAACCTTGAAAATCGCCTCCTGGAGGAATATGAGAGCCAACGCAATCTGCTTACAGAACAAATAGAGCGTGCTGACCTTAGCCAACAAGATCGTGAAAATAGTTTGCAAAGGCAGGTCGAATCAATCAAACATAACTTGAGCCTGATGGACGAACAACTGGCCACGCTAGATGCGCGCCATACACTCATAAAGAATCAATTAGAACGCTATCGCCCCAAAATTGAACAAGGGCACATTTCACGCTTGGAACTCGATCAGGTACTTTCCCAAGAATTATCTGTGCGTAGCGATAGACAAGCCCTGCTCCGTGAAATCGGTAATCAGAAAGATTTACTGTCTCAACGACTCACGGACCTTCAATTGCTCCCAAAAGATTCGGCAAATAGTTTGGATCAATTGCAATCGCGCCTAAGTGAACTTGCCCAACAAATTGCACAACTGCAAGGCCAGCGTGCTCACATTGTTACTGCTACACGAGCAGGCGTCGTCAACAATCTTCAAGCTCGCGAAGGGCAGTTTGTCTCATCGACAAACCCAATGCCCTTGCTCACTCTCGCTGACAACAACAGCCCACTTGTGGCTCACTTATTAGTACCTGTCAGGTCAGCTGGATTTATAGCAGCGGGGCAACATCTAGATATTCGCTATGACGCTTTCCCCTACCAGAAATTTGGACTCTATCAAGGAGAAATTGAGAGCGTAGCTAAAACTGCTTTATTACCAGGAGAGCTACCAAACGCGCCAATCACCCTTCAGGAACCCGTTTATCGCATTGAAGCTCGCCTGTATGAACAAGGGGTAAGTGCCTACGGCCAAGCCATTCCATTAAGATCGGGAATGACTCTTACCGCAGATGTGGAACTTGCCGAGCGACGGTTGTGGCAATGGCTGCTGGAACCCATCTACAGCTTGAAAGGGCGCTTGTAATGACGCCCTCATCTGCACAAAGTACGACGCGACCAGATCAACTGCTCAATTTCAGTGGATCTCGCCGCCTGCCGGTTATTCATCAAACGGAATCAGCTGAATGTGGCCTAGCTTGTCTGGCCATGGTTGCCAGTTTCCATGGCTATGAAACCGACCTCGCTCACCTCAGACAGCGGATTCAAATATCCAGCCACGGCACCAATCTTAAAAACCTCATTGATATGGCTGCGCGATTGCATTTGGCCGGTCGCGCGCTAAAACTGGATTCAGATTCTGTTGGCGGTCTCCAGTTGCCTTGCATACTGCATTGGGATCTAAATCACTTTGTAGTTTTAAAGTCAGTGAAGCGCAACAAAGCGATTATTCACGACCCAGCCAATGGCGAAAGAACATTAACAAAAGAAGAATTCGACAAGCACTTCACCGGTATCGCCCTTGAACTTACTCCCACCAATAAGTTCGAGGTCGTAGACACAAGAAAACGCTTAGGATTACAACACTTTTGGACGCGAATCAGCGGTTTAAAACGTAGCCTGCTACAAATACTTGCGCTGTCCCTGCTGCTGCAAGTATTTGCCGTTATCAGTCCTTACTACATGCAAACTGTAGTCGATGACGTAATTCTCAGAAACGATGACAATCTTTTAATAGTTCTGGCGCTGGGTTTCGGGCTGCTGCTACTCATAGAAACAGGCACTCATGTACTCCGCCAGTGGGTCATGCTTTATTTGTCCAGCCGTTTGAATATCCAAATGGCGGCCAATCTATTTCGCCACCTGATTCGTCTACCCATGAGTTACTTTTCAACGCGTCATATGGGCGACGTGGTTTCACGTTTTGGTTCGTTGCAAAATGTGCGCGAACTGCTTACCACTAGCCTCGTAGCAGCTGTGGTAGATGGCATTATGGCAATCATTACATTGACCGTAATGTTTTTTTACAGTGTCAAACTCACCTTCTTAGTACTCATTGTGGTACTTCTCTACGCTGCCTTGCGCTTTGCTCTTTATCGCCCCTTACGTCTTTTGACTGAAGAGCAAATTAATGCCCAAGCCAAGCACGATACCCATTTCATGGAATCAGTGCGCGCCATCCAAACAATCAAACTTTTCCAACGTGAAAATGATCGCCAGAGCCAATGGCAGAATCGTCTAGCCGACACAATTAACCAAGGCATACGAATCACACGCTGGAATATTGGCTACGACACCATAAACCGTTTGCTGTTTGGTTTTGAAAATTTGCTGGTAATCTATTTTGCAGCCACCGCCGTTATGGGAAATATTTTTTCGGTCGGCATGCTCTATGCGTTTCTCAGTTACAAAAATCGATTTGTCGGATCTATGGATACACTGATTGCCACATGGATTGAGCTGAAAATGCTCGGACTGCATTTGGATCGATTATCCGATATTGTTTTTACCGAAACGGAAGAAGCGGATGAATTGTTACAAACCCAATCATCCTCGCAACCGCTCGCAGGAAAGATTGAAGTGCGAAACCTCAGTTTCCAATATGGCGAAACTGAGGGGCCATCCTTTCAAAATTTAAATTTCATTATCGAGCCTGGCGAAACCGTCGCTATTACCGGCCCTAGCGGCTGCGGCAAAACGACTTTGCTTAAATGCCTGATGGGATTATTACAACCCACACAAGGTGAGATTCTGATTGACGACCGCCCCATCAAACAAGTTACCGATTACCGCCGCCAAATTGCCGGTGTGATGCA
>CAXAVL010000174.1:0-9766 GCA_963971905.1 uncultured Cellvibrio sp. | reverse complement strand
ACCCGCCACAAAATAACGCGACAAAACCTCACGACAAAACCCGCAAGCTTCGATCCAGCGCAATCCTATGCTGCGCTGGATTGATGCTGGCAGCATAGGCGATAACCTCCACACCGGCAGCACGCGCAAGCGCTAAAGTGTCTGCATAAGTCTTATCAATATGCGCCGCCGCGCGCACCGATTGAATCCCCGTGTGCTGCACACAAAACAACAACACCGCTCTATGCCCCTGTTCAACCATCGCTATTAATTCACGCAAATGTTTACTGCCGCGCTCACTGACCGCATCGGGGAAAAAACCTTTACCCTCTGCTTCCATCAGGGTCACGTTTTTGACTTCCAGATAACAGAGACGTACATCGCCACTATTTTCACTTAAGAGAAAATCGATGCGCGATTTTTCGCTGCCATACACCACCTCGCGCCGCAGCGTTTGATAACCACGCAATTCGGCAATCACGTCTGCGCGCAGCGCTTGCTCAACCAGCTCATTGGTACGCGCGGTGTTGATCCCTGCCAGATGCCCACCAGGCGCAGTCACCACCTCCAGGGTTTGCGGGTATTTGCGGGTTTTGCTATCGCTCACCGAATACCAGCAGGGGCTTTCGGGCACCAGACAATTTTTCATTGAACCGGTATTGGGGCAATGGATGGTCAACTCCGTCCCATCAGCTAGACGAATATCAGCCAAAAAACGCTTGTAACGTTTGAGTAGCAGCGCAGGATAAAACCGGGACATAGTCGACAAGGCACTCGCAGATGACAAATTCATGGCAAATTGAAGCACAAACGCGCCAATTTGGGGCTATAGTTTTTGCTTGAGACAGGATTGAATACAGTTTGGACAATATAGAAGCAATCCGCTAACAGGCGCGCGAAAAAACGCTAGCACTCGCATTTGTTATCTGATAGCTTGCTCCCCCTTCTAATTCTGCCCACCCGCTGGTGCAGATTATTGCCGATCCAGGAAGTCTTGCGAGGCGCTACTATGGCGAAAAAAACACCCTCTACTGAAACATTTGCACTGCGCCCTTTTACTCCTTATGTGGAGAAAAAAGGCGAAGATTATATGAGCGAAGGTCAAAAGCAGCACTTTAGACAACTGCTGCTCAACTGGCGCTCAGAGCTGATGGAAGAAGTAGACCGCACAGTAACCCACATGAAGGACGAAGCGGCTAACTTTCCCGACCCCGCCGACCGCGCCAGCCAGGAAGAAGAGTTCAGCCTTGAACTGCGCACCCGCGACCGCGAGCGCAAGTTGATCAAGAAAATCGACAGCACCTTGGAGCTGATCGAAAACGATGATTACGGCTACTGCGATGCCTGCGGCGTAGAGATTGGTATTCGTCGCCTTGAGGCGCGCCCAACCGCTACCCTCTGCGTGGATTGCAAAACCCTCGCGGAAATCAAAGAAAAACAAGTCGGCGGTTAATGCCGATTTGATCGAGGCGGGCAGCGCTCGCCTCTTTCATCATGTCAGTCACACCTATCACCCTCACCCCCGCTCGTTTACCCGACGGCAGCACCCCCTCAGGCTATATCGGCCGTTTTGCCCCCTCACCTACCGGCCCATTACATTTTGGTTCGCTGGTCAGTGCGCTTGCCAGTTATTTGGATGCCAAAGCCAATGGCGGACTGTGGCGAGTGCGCATGGAAGATCTCGACCCGCCGCGTGAACAAGCCGGTGCCGCCAGCGCAATCCTACAAAGTTTGGAAGATCACGGTTTGCAGTGGGATGGCGACGTCATCTATCAAAGCCAGCGCAGCCATGCCTATCAAGCCTGCCTTGATGCCCTATTAAATGCAGGGTTAGCCTATCGCTGCAGCTGCTCGCGGCAAGATTTAACAGCCATGGGCGGTATTTACGATGGCCGCTGCCGCAACCGCCAGCCAAACCCAGAACAAACCTGTTCGGTGCGACTGAAGCTTTACGACCTGCCAGATCGCGTTACCGCAGAGCAGATCCAATTTGACGATTTAATTCAGGGGCGACAAAGCCAACATTTACGCAGCCAAGCGGGCGATCAAATCCTGCAGCGGCGCGATCGCTTTTACGCCTATCAACTGGCCGTAGTAGTCGATGATATAGCCCAGGGTATCACCCATATTATTCGCGGCAGCGACTTGCTAGAGGTAACCGGCAGGCAGCTATTTTTCTTTGAGCTATTAGGCGCACCACTACCGCAATTCGGCCATGTGCCCTTGGCAATTCAAGCCAATGGCCAAAAACTCAGTAAACAAAACCATGCCAAAGCTATTGAAAGCCAACACGCCAGCAGGAACCTGTGGCGTGGGCTAGCATTTTTAGGGCAGAATCCCCCCTCTGATTTGGCGGATGCTTCCACATCAGAATGTTTGGACTGGGCCCTGCATCATTGGCAGCGCAGTGCGATTCACGGCTTAAGCCATTTACACCAAGAAGAATAAGAAAACTCAACCCACCGCGCCTTGTGCAAGGGGAACCGAATTATGAACAATCAACGCTTGGTTATTTTGCTGCTGTTAGTGGCCTATATTTTTTCACCCAGCCTGTTTAACTGGATTATCAACCCTGAAGGGGCTTGGTATCGCCCTTATTTAGTCTGGGTGGCCGTTATTGTCATCGCCTTTGTGATGCAGATTCGCCGCAAGAATTACCACGAGTTTGACTAGTTCACCTAGGAATTAGCTCTCCCATAAGACTGATAAGAACTAAAACAATATGACATTTGATCTCAGCCAGGTAGCACTCATCGGCATTAGCTATTTATTGCTGCTTTTTGGCATAGCCTGGATTACCGAGCGCGGCTGGATTCCCGAAGCGGTAACCTCACACCCCATTACCTATATTTTATCGCTGGGTATTTTTGCCAGTGCCTGGGCGTTTTACGGGGTGATCGACCTCGCTTTCCAATACGGTTATGGCGCGCTCGCCTACTACTTGGGCACCGGCGCACTCTTTCTGTTTGCACCGGTTGCATTGGCGCCGCTGGCAGAACTGGCGCGGCGCCATCAGGTACACTCGCTCGCCGATTTGCTGGTGTTCCGCTACCACAGCCACAGCGTGGGCGCGCTCACCACCCTCTGCATGCTGTGCGGCATATTGCCGCTCATGGCACTGCAGATTCAGGCGATCGCCGACACCATGCATATCCTCACAGTGAGCGGCAACCCATCGCTGCCGCTGGCGGGCACTGGCCTCACCTTTAAGGATGTGATGGCACTCTGCTACTGCGCCATTCTCGCCTTTTTTACTATCTCTTTTGGCGCCAACCGCGAACAGCATCGCGGGCTGATTACCGCCATGGCATTCGAGTCCCTACTCAAGGTTTGCGCTCTCTGCGCGGTAGGCTTGGTAGCGGTTTTTGGCGTATTTGATGGATTGGAAGGGCTAGATCAATGGCTGCTCGACCATCCGGAAAACCTCGCCCTGTTGCACACCCCCATCCACACAGATTCCGCCCACACCCTGCTATTAGTGTTTGTCGCTACCGCCGTCACCATGCCACATATTTTCCACTTAGGGCTGGCGGAAAACCCATTGATGCGCAACTCGCACACAGTAACTTGGGCGTTTCCACTGTTCTTATTATTGATGGCGCTGCCGATTTTCCCCATCCTGTGGGCGGGCACCGAACTGAGCGTGCCCCTACCACCCCAGTATTACACGCTGGGTGTGCCGATCCTGTTTAATTCGCCCGGCCTGACCCTATTGGCATTTATCGGCGGCTTGTCAGCAGCGACCGGCGCCATGGTGGTGATCTCCCTTGCCCTATCCACAATGGTGATGAACCACTGGCTCCTGCCAAGTCTAAAACTGCGCACCCGTACCGACCTCTACAGCCAGTTGATTTGGTTGCGCCGAATTTTGATCGCCGCCATCTTTTTTGGCGGCTATCTGCTCTATTGGATTCTGGACAACCGCCTCAGCCTCGCTGATTTAGCGATGACCGCCTTTATCGAAACCCTGCAATTCCTGCCCGGCACCTTTGCGATTGTGTTCTGGAGCAAAGGCAACAGACGCGGGATTATTGCCGGTTTGGCGGTCGGCACCAGTATTTGGGCGCTCGGCCTCCTGCTGCCCATATTAACTGGCCTGCAATACATCCAATTACCACTGCCCAGCTGGTCAATCCCGGTCGGTATCGAGTACTGGAGCGAAGTCACACTTATCTCCCTCGGGCTTAATACCTTCTGTTTTGTAGTGATCTCCATGCTCAGCCGCCAAACAGAAGATGAGCAATACAGCGCCGACCTCTGCGCCGCCGACGAAATCAGCCACCCGGTGCGCCAGGCGCTGGATGTGCACTCCGCCTCGGAGTTTAAACATCGCCTCGCCAAACCACTGGGCAAAGTAACCGCCAGCCGCGAGGTGGATATAGCGCTCAAAGAGCTGAACCTAGGTATCGACGAGCGTCGCCCTTACGCCCTGCGCCGCCTGCGCGACCAGATTGAGGGCAACTTATCGAGCCTGATGGGGATTCATGTCGCCAGCGAGATCATGGATAAATGCATTCCGCATGCGACCGCCGAAGCGCAGTCCACCGTCGATATCAACCTGATTGAAAACCGCCTCGCGGAATACCGCAACCATCTCACCGGCATGGCCGCAGAGCTGAATACATTGCGCCTCTACCACCGCAAAACCCTGGAAGAGCTGCCGATGGCGGTCTGCTCCCTCGGGCGCGACATGGAAGTGCTCATGTGGAACCGCGCCATGTCCGTGCTTACCCAAACTCCGGGCGAGGACGTCACCGGCTCTTATCTGGAAGATATTCCCGAACCCTGGTGCAGCCTGCTGATAGACTTCAGCCAGAGCAGCGAGCCGCATTTTTATCGCCGTGAAATCGAACTCAACAACCGTCCACACTGGATCAGCCTGCACAAAGCCAATATTGAAGGCCCAATCACCGCCGGAGTATACGATCAGGTGATGCTGCTGGAAGATGTGACCGAAACCCAATTGCTCGAACAGGAACTGGTGCACTCCGAGCGCCTCGCCTCGGTCGGCCGCCTTGCGGCGGGCGTCGCCCATGAGATTGGCAACCCGATTACCGGCATCGCCTGTCTTGCGCAAAACCTCAAATATGACTCTCACGATCCTGCCGAAGTATTAGATACCGCCGAGCAGATTCTCAGCCAGACCGATCGTGTCGGGCGCATTGTGCAGTCGCTGGTGAGCTTCTCCCACGCTGGTCACGCCAGCAAAACCGAGTTTGAAGCTGTGTCAATTCGCGATTGCGCTAATGAAGCGATCAATTTGCTCTCGCTGCAAAAAGAGAAAACCCAAGTACTGTTCTGCAACGACATCCCCAAAACCGCCATAGTGGCAGGTGACGCACAACGCATTATTCAGGTTTTTATAAATCTTTTATCTAACGCGCGGGATGCCAGCCCAGAGCAAGGGCGTGTTATGCTTGAAAGTAACGAAGATGAGGATTCGGTAACAGTTTCTGTTACCGACGAGGGGCATGGTATCCCTCCCGAACTGATTGAACGGATTCTCGAACCTTTCTTCACCACCAAAGAACCCGGTGAAGGCACAGGTTTGGGCTTGGCCATGGTGTACAGCATTATCGAAGACCATAGCGGCCATATGGACATCATCAGCCCTGCTGACACAGTTAACAATCGCGGCGCCAGCTTTGTTATCACCCTGCCGCGCCATCTTGATTACTTCATGGATGCATGACCAAAAAAGTGAATCACACCAGCGGCTTGCAAGCATAGCCTGCAAGCTATTGACCCGTAACACTTAACGCAAGACCCGGATAGCTATGAGTAAGATTCTGATTGTTGAAGACGAAACCATCATCCGCAACGCCCTGCGCAAACTACTTGAGCGCAACCAGTACGAGGTCAGTGAGGCTCCGTCGGTAAAAGAGGCTACGTCCAAATTCCAACTGAAAGAGTTCGACCTGATCATCAGCGACCTGCGCCTACCGGGCGCACCGGGTACCGACTTGATCAAACTGGCAGGTGATACGCCGGTACTCATCATGACCAGTTACGCCAGTTTGCGCTCAGCGGTAGACTCCATGCGCATGGGCGCGGTGGACTATATCGCCAAACCCTTCGACCATGACGAGATGGTCAATGCCGTCAAGCGGGTGATCGGCAAAGCTAAAGCAGCCAATAAAGCGGCGGCAAACGGGCTAACCGCCAGTACCGCAATCGCCGGCATGATTGGCGCGAGCGACGTAATGCAGGATTTGTATAACCGCATCCACAAAGTTGCTCCCACCAACGCTACCGTACTCATTCACGGCGAAACCGGCACAGGCAAAGAGCTGGTTGCCCGTGCACTGCACGAAGAGAGCAATCGCAATAACCACCTGATGATCTCGGTTAACTGCGCGGCAATTCCCGATACATTGATCGAATCCGAACTGTTCGGCTACGAAAAAGGCGCCTTTACCGGCGCAGCCACCAATCGCGAAGGCCTCGTCGCTGCGGCTGATGGCGGCACACTGTTCCTCGATGAAATTGGCGAGTTGCCCCTGGAAGCCCAAGCGCGCCTACTGCGGGTACTGCAAGAAGGGGAAGTGCGCCCACTCGGCTCAGTTGAATCGCGCAAAGTGGATGTCCGCTTGGTCGCCGCAACTCACCGCGATCTGCGCAAGCTATCCAAAGAAGGCAAATTCCGCGAAGACCTCTATTTCCGTATCAATGTAATGCAATTAGAGCTGCCACCGCTGCGTGAGCGCGGGCGCGATATCATCAATATCGCCGAGTCCCTGCTGCAGCGCTACTGCGCCCAATTTGGCAAAACACAGCTAAAGCTATCCTCGTCTGCTATGGATGCGATCATGAGCTACAACTGGCCGGGCAATGTGCGCGAGCTGGAAAATGCGATGCAGCGCGCGGTGATTCTGTGCGAAGACAGCAACGAAATTGGCGATCACCTGCTCTCCATCGATATGGACGCTCAGGATCTGGACGACAATACCGGGAGCTCACTGTTTGAGCCTGCCCGCCTTGCCAACCGCAACGCTAACGGTGTACCTGCTGCATCAGAAGACCTTTCGCTGGAAGACTATTTCCAGCGCTTTGTACTAGAGCATCAGGACAGCATGAGTGAAACCGAACTGGCACGTAAGCTGGGCGTTAGCCGCAAGTGCCTGTGGGAGCGCCGTCAGCGCCTTGGCATACCGCGTAGCAAATCCACTGCGGCACTTAGCAGCGCCAAATAACAACTCCTTACACAGCAGCACACAGCAAATCCCCAGCAGCTTATCAGCACTGGGGATTTTTGTTTTTTAGTGACATTTATTGATTAATGCGCCACGCATGTTGTTATTAACGCCAAATCGTTACCCCCAAACACGTGAGTGTTACCGCACAAATACTGTTACCGTATTTGTCTTACGTAACAATTTAGTGACAAACATGTAACCGTTCGAAATAACAAAAAGTAATAAGAAGAACCGAAAAAAATGTAACTCATTGTTTTAATTGAATATTTAAAAAGTGGCACGAGTACTGCTTTTAGAGCGCCATAACAAAAACAAATAATAAGAATTAAATGTGAAAATCTAATAACAACAACAAATAATAAAAAACAGAACGAACTTAAAAATAACAACAATAGACAATAAGAAACTGAAACAAACGAATAACAACAAGAAACAATAAGAAACGGAAAATAAAAGAGCATAACAACAACAAACAATAACAAGATAAACTGAATAATAATAACGAAAACAATAACTTAGATAGACCTACGCTAGAAGACAAGAGCAATAAGACACTAAAATAAAGCGGATACTGACTAGGCACGGGATGGGACAGCACGCGAGATTGGATATGGGCACGGAAGCACCCCATTGAATGCCGATTAAAGCACTCCGGTGCTCCCTCCTACGGGAAAGCGAAAGCTTTCCCGTTTTGCTTTCTGAGCCAGATTTTTTACAGATTCGCACCTACACTAAAAACCGAACTAGGATTTCGACCCGATTTCAAAGCAACACACGCGGTAGTATTGTCGTAAAAAACCCCGTGCTTCTGCTAAACTCGCCGCTCTTGTGCAACTGACTGCCTAAACACCAGCGAGACAACATGCTCAAACGCTTGCTAAACCTCTTTACCTCCGGCGCCAAAGATTCCAGTAAGGTATCCAATGCGCGCAATAGCGATGGCGCCGCGCTTATCCCGCGCGACCAACACACTATCTCCCGCAAGAACATTAGCCCTGCGGCGATCAAGATTATCAAACAACTGGAAGATGCAGGCTTTGCCGCCTATTTGGTTGGCGGCGGCGTGCGCGATTTACTGCTGGGTAATCGCCCCAAAGACTTTGATGTGGCCACCAATGCCAAACCGGAAGAGGTAAAACGCATCTTCCGCGGCGCACGCATTGTTGGCCGCCGCTTTCAAATCGTCCATGTGCGCATGGGCCGTGAAGTGATTGAAGTGACCACCTTCCGCGGTCACCATGATGAGGCTTCCAGTACGCGCAGTCAGGATGGCATGCTACTGCGCGACAATGTTTATGGCACGCTTGAAACCGACGCTATGCGCCGCGACTTCACCGTGAATGCGCTCTATTACACGCTCAAGGACTTTTCTGTCATTGACTACTGCAATGGTATGGACGACCTCAAACAGCGCACCTTACGCATCATTGGCGACCCAGCGACCCGCTATAAAGAAGATCCAGTGCGTATACTGCGCGCGCTGCGTTTTGCCGCCAAATTGGGCTTTAATCTGGAAGCCAAAACCGCCAAGCCTATCCGTGAGCTGAGCGGTCTACTATTGAACGTGTCCGATGCGCGCCTGTTCGAGGAAGTGCTGAAATTGTTTCTGGGCGGGTCAGCAACTGCAACTTTCAGCCTGATGCGCGACTACGATTTACTGACACACCTCTTTCCCGGTACCGATAAAGCACTCAAGTCAGGCGATGAACTAGGCGCCAACCTGATCGAACAATGCATGATCAATACCGATAAACGCATCCGCAGCGAAAAAACCGTCACCCCAGCATTTATTTATGCCGCCCTACTCTGGCCGGCGCTACAACAACAACTCAAGTTACTCAGCGGTCAGATGACCCCAACCCAGGCCTGGATGCAAGCATCACAAAATGTGATCAACCAACAGCTCACCCGCACCGCCATTCCCAAACGCTTCCTGATCCCCATGCGCGAGATCTGGGACTTGCAGCAGCGCCTGCCGAGCCGTTTAGGCATGCGTGCACTGCGCACCCTGGATCACCCGCGCTTCCGCGCCGCTTACGACTTTTTGTTGATGCGCGAAGCCGCTGGCGAAGCACTCGATGGCCTGGGTGTATGGTGGACGAATTACCAAACTGCCAGCGATGAAGAGCGCGAGCAAATGGTGAAAGACATAGGCAAACAAGGTGGGGGTAAATCGGCCGGCAAACCGCGTCGTCGCCGCGGCCCGCGCAAACCCAAAACCGATGCCGCACCCGGCGGGAACGAGTAATTCATGGCGCTGGCCTACATAGGTCTGGGTAGCAATCTGGAAGACCCGCTTGCACAAGTGACACGCGCGTTTGCTGAGCTAGCGGATCTTCCTACCACAGCACTGCTGGCGCGCTCGTCGATTTACACCAGCCGCGCCATTGGCCCCGCGCAACCCGACTACACCAACGCAGTCGCCCTGCTCGACACCCAGCTCGCACCCATCGCGCTGTTAGACGCGCTGCAGGCTATAGAGCAAGCCCATCAGCGGGTGCGCGTTCAACATTGGGGGCCTCGCACACTGGATCTGGATCTGCTGCTCTATGGCGACCAGACTATCGCTGTTGAGCGACTGACCGTACCTC
>CAXAVL010000173.1:0-9766 GCA_963971905.1 uncultured Cellvibrio sp. | reverse complement strand
GTTTCAGTGCGATCTTTTAATTCGCGCTGCACTTCCGCTGAACCAACTTCACCTTCGGCTAGGGCATCTTCAAACTCAATGACATTAGCCAAACGAATTTCTGCATCCGTGTATTCGCTGTACAGGTTACGCCAATACAAATCGGTATTGTCATTGGGTTTATAATCCAAATTCAAGGTAATACCAGAGCGCTCGCGGGTAATACGGTAATCGCGTTGCTCCAACTCTTCTAACAGTGCGCCATCGTCAAAATCCCATGCACCGCCGGTTTCGACATTATCGGAACCAAACTCGCGTTTGAACGAACTCACACCAAACGCGATGCCTAGATTATTTTCATCGTCACCCAGGCTAAATTGATTGCTTGCGGTTGCGGCAATTTTCGGGCTGGTATTTTCAGTATTTTTATCAAAACTGCCTTCAGCCGTGAGTTGATAAAAAAATCCATCGCGATCAAATGCCGACAGGCTTTGCACATCAATGCTGCCACCAAGTGAATTGGCATCCATATCCGGTGTTAAACTTTTGGTCACTGTTAAGTTTTCTAACAAGTCCGATGGAATTACATCCAGCGCCACTGCACGGCGATCCGCATCTGGCCCAGGTACACCGACACCATTAATGGTGACCGCGTTGTAATCTGGCCCCATACCGCGCACACGCACATAGCGGCCTTCGCCTTGATCGCGCTCGATTGATAAACCCGGCAAGCGTTGCAAGGATTCAGACACATTAGTATCCGGAAATTGTCCAATCGCATCGGCCGATACAGCGGTAATAATATTGTCGGCACTGCGCTGTTTATTGAGCGCTTTGTTAATGCCCGCCACTTGCCCGATTACAATAATGTTCTCGACCAAACCGGAAACACCCGTTAATTGAAAATTTTCACGGGTGGTTCTTTGATCCTGCACAATGACTGCGCGCTTAATATCATCCGCACCTATATAACTGGTGATTAGCGTGTAGTTGCCGGGTTTAACATCCAAAAATACAAAGCGTCCATCGCGCTGACTCACAGCTTGGCGGTTCAATTCTGCGATGCGAATTTTTGCACCCTGCAAGGCAATACCTTTTTCAGTAGCGTTTACCTTTCCTTCGATGCGCCCATCAGCTACCGCACCGCCAGCCAAGCCCGCGATCACAACTGCCATAGCTGTTTTGATGAATTTTCGATTCATGTTTGATTCCGATGCATATTTTTTCACACTAAGCTCCCCCGTTAATTTTTTTAAAAAGATTCAACGGCGCCAAACTAGGGGCGTTAAATGACACTTCTGTGACGAACGGGCTTAGGCGCCAACAAATACCCTGAGCTGATTTGCCTCCCCTGTTGCAGTGCAGCTATTTGGGCCGCATTTAATTAGAATTCACCAAACTGTCATGTATTTCTGTTATCGGTGCTGCACTTTTCTCCCACGGGTTGTGTGCCGTTATGCTGAAACATCACAAATGGAAATTATTTTTTGTAGGCATGAGTGCCAATCTGGCGCTTATCGCCAGCCTTGCGGTTGCCGATTTAAAATTATTGGCGGAAATAAATTGGCTGGATGTACTCAGTGAAGGCGGTGCTGCTGCATTGGCATTAGTGTGGCTAGTGTTAATTTTGCACAGCCGCCCAACTGGGCGGGTAACCCAGTATTTAAGCTTGGGCTTAAGCGGAATTTTTCTGGCTGGTTTTCAGGATCTGCTCGACGAATTTATTCGCTTCCCCGACGCAGTGCAATGGGATCACTGGATAGAATCAGGCTGTATGCCGATTGGTTTATATTTTCTCACCCTTGGTATTTATCACTGGCATAAAGAACAACTCAGCATTAACGCACAATTGCGCAAACGTGAGCGTTTATTTCGCGAACACCGCAGTATGGATTTCACCACCAATTTGAGTGGTGCCGATTATTTGCGCAAGCAATTAACTCAAACACTGCCCGAGCATCGCCATGCAACCAACACACTGGCGCTATTGCTGATTGATGTTGATAACTTTAATGAAATTAACCGTTGTTATGGCCATCAGCAGGGCGACCATTTATTGCAATCATTAAGTGAATTGATCCTACTGAGCATTCGCCGCAACGATTTGTTGTGCCGCTATGCGGGCGATAGATTTGCATTAATACTGCCCAATACTGGCCGCGTAGCAGCAGAAAAAATAGCTAGTGAAATATCCATGCTAGTGCAGCACTTTGCCTACAAAACCTTTACCCAAGATGAAAGTTTATTTCACTCGGTCAGTATCGGCGTAGCTCTCACCAGCATCGACAGCAGCACACCCGATTCAGCTGAATCTCTGATCGAGCGCGCGAACCTGGCGCTGCTACACGCTAAAGAAAAACGCCGTATGGCGATGCAACAAGCGGCTTGATTAGTACCATGGGCCATAATTTGCATACAGCGACTGAAGATGTTTCCCCGACTTATAAACCGGGTAAATACTTTGAAATAGACACGTCTTTTATACCAGCCCATCAGTGGCCGCGCACAATGATCGACTTGGCATTAAGTCGCGGTATGGAAGAACATAAATTATTGCGCGGCACGGGTATTTTTTTTGAAGACATAGCCACCAATAATCTGCAGCTAACACCGCAACAATGTTTTCAGCTAATTAAAAATATGCAAAAACATTCACACAGTCAGGAGTTCAGTTTTTTACTGGGCCATCAAATTTTTTCCGCGCCTGCCCACCCAACAACGCACCATTCAACAATTAGCCACGAAAAAAATAATTTACACAACAGCGCTAATTTGCAGCAAGCACTTGATGTGTTGCTCGCGCAGCAAATTCAATTGATGCCGCTGCTCAACTTGCGCAGCGTCTATGAGCAAGATCGGCTAGTCATCTATTGGCAAGACGCCTGTGGGGCAGAGACCACGCAAATTTTTCTATTGGAGATGATGTTCACTGCACTCAACTCCCTCACCCGATGGCGCAGTGGGGAGTCTTATCCCTGGCAGTTTTTTCTGACCCATAAAAAACCGGATTACATCGAGCAATACGATGTTCATCTCAACAGCAACGTACAGTTTTCCAGCCAAACAAATGCCATGGCTATCGCACGGGATTATCTGCATCGCCCGTGGAAAGTTAACCATAGCGATCAATCTGCCTCTCACAGTCCAATACCGGCACACACATCACCAGCGCTGGAATTTCAGCGCGGTTTTTTGGCTGAAACCTATATCTATCTGCAAAATAATATCCGCCACAACCCAAATCTTGAGCAGACCGCAGTTGATTTTGGAATGAGCAGCGCCAGCTTCAAACGCAAGCTGAAAAAACACCACAGCCATTTTCAAGCGCAATATGATCTGGCGCGCCGCGATTTGGCGATTATGTGGCTAAGCCAGAAGGGATGGACCAATGAGCAAGTTGCAAAAAAATTGCACTTTTACGATGTAGCCAATTTGCGCCGCGCGTTTAAAAAGTGGACCGGAAAGTTACCGCAGGCTATAGAGAAAATGGGGTAAAAGGACGTACAATCATCAGCACTTATTTGCTGCATGATCACGCATATCACAAGGGAAACTATGTACCTACCACCGCAATTTGAAATTACCGATTCAATTGAAATCCAATCCTTTATTGAAGCCAATGCTTTTGGTCAGTTGATATCGACTGTTGATGGGAGATTATTTTCAACTCACATGCCCTTTTTAGTCGATGCCGATTGCACTACGCTCTATGGGCATTTAGCAAAACCCAATCCGCAGCACTTGGCGATCGACGGCCAAGAAGTGCTGATTACACTTGAAGGTCCACACGATTATGTGTCGCCATCTTGGTATGCCACGCCCGGTGTGCCTACATGGAATTACCAAAGTGTGCATATCTATGGAATTTGCAAACGCATCGATGAACCACAAAAAATTATCGATATTATTCATGCGCTCACTGCAAAATATGAAGCGGGTTTTGCATCGCCCTGGCAGCCTAGCTACCCACCGGCAGCACTGAATGCGATTGTGGGTTTGGAAATCAAAATCACCCAAATACAGTGCAAATATAAGTTGAGCCAAAACCGTTCAGCGCAAGATCAACTGCAAGTCATTGAACAACTAGAATTGCGCGGCTCAATGCAATTGGCCGAGGCCATGCGTAAAATATTTCCCACCACCAAGTGAAGCAAGTAACCCGTACGCATCATTTAGCAGGCAAAACAGGAGAATGAATTATGAAAACTGCACTTATCACCGGCGCGAACCGCGGCATTGGCTTGGCTTTATGCAAAACCTATCTGGCTCAGGGCTGGAATGTGATTGGCGTGTGCCGCACGGCATCGCCAGAATTGACTGAGTCGGGCGCGCGAGTGATTGCGGGTGTCGATGTGACCGATGCGCAGGCGCTTGCGCGTTTGGCAGATACGCTAAGTGAACGACCCATTGATCTACTAATCAATAACGCCGGTATTTTTCAACATGAAGCCTTGGGCAGTATTGATTACCAATCGATCCAACAACAATTTTTGATCAACGCCGAAGCGCCTTTGCGAGTGACTGAAGCCCTGCTCGGCAATTTGGCGGCAGGGGCAAAAATTGCGTTTATCACCAGCCGCATGGGTTCGATTGCCGATAATACTTCCGGCGGCTATTACGGCTACCGCATGTCCAAGGCGGCGCTCAATGCGGCGGCTATGTCGCTCGCGCGGGATTTGCAACCGCGCGGCATTGCGGTGGCAATACTGCATCCAGGTTATGTGCAAACGGCGATGGTGAATTTTGGTGGTGATATTTCTGCCGATGAATCTGCCCAGCGCCTAAGCAAACGTATCGAAGGTTTAACGCTAGAGAACAGCGGCACTTTCTGGCATTCGAATGGCGAGACCCTGCCTTGGTAAGACGATGCTGCTAAAGCTGCGTTAACCCCTGTTTTTTCCGTATTTACCCCCTATGCGGCTCACCTCACGAGCCGCGCTTGCGCTACACTGAACCCCACTGCATTACCATTACAGCCAACACTATATTTCAGCTCTGCTCACAGGAACTCCTATGCAAAAACTCCGCTGGGGGGTGCTCAGCACCGCCAAAATCGGCCGCGAAAAAGTCATTCCCGCTCTGCAAAAATCTGCTCACAATCAGGTACTGGCGATTTGTTCACGCACTGAGCAAAGTGCGCGCGCTACTGCCGATAGCTTGGGCATTGAACGCGCTTACGGCAGTTATGAAGAACTTCTGGCCGATCCGGATATAGATGCGATTTACAATCCACTACCCAATCACCTGCATGTCGACTGGTCAATAAAAGCACTGCAAGCGGGCAAACATGTACTCTGCGAAAAACCGCTCGGCTTGAATACTGCCGATGCACAGCGTCTGGTCGATGCCGCGCGCGCTTATCCGCAGCTAAAAGTGATGGAGGCATTTATGTATCGCTTTCATCCGCAATGGCAACTCGCCAAACAATTAATTGATGAAGGTCGTATTGGCAAATTGCACGCAGTGCATTCGCATTTTTCTTACAACAATCGCGATGCCGATAATATTCGCAACAAGGTAGATATGGGCGGCGGTGCATTGTTGGATATCGGCTGCTACTCAATCTCATTGTCGCGCTGGTTATTTAACGAAGAGCCAATGCACGTGCTCGGTCAGATCACCCCAATGCCCGGCGAAGAAGTGGATTGCCTCACCTCGGCGATTATGGAATTTTCCGCCGGTAGCGCCAGTTTTACTGCAGCCACGAAAATTGAGCCAGTGCAATATGTAGAAGCAATCGGCGACGAAGGCAGCCTCTACCTTGAGCGCCCGTTTTACAACGATAGCGAAGAACCGGTGCAGCGCATTCGCATTACTCGCAACCGCGTGCAAGAAATCATTGAAGTGCCCGATAGCAATCATTACGGTGCGATGGGCGATGCGTTTGCGCTGAGTATTTTTAATAACACAGCGACTCCAACCCCACTGACCGATGCCATCGCCAATATGCAAGTCATTGATGCGATCTTTACCAGCGCCGCGCAGCGCCAGTGGATCAAACCTGAATAAACACTGCCGTCATAGCAATAACAAAAATTCGCTGCTATGTATTAAAAACCTATACGTCTTGGAGAGAATGCGTGTCAGATTTTTTAAGCAAATTACGTTGCCTGGGCTACTGGTTAGCGCTCAGCCTGTTAATAACAAGTACACAGGCGTGGGCTGATGATAAAAAAACTGAACGCATTGCTCCCGCTTTAAAAACACTGGTGCGCAATTTCAAAGCGGACAACAACAGCGAAGCGCAAATTATTCTGCGCAAAACCCAGGTGCAGATCGACGAGCAATTAATGAGTCACGCCACTGCCTATGTGGCGATCTACATCAACAGCGATGAAGCGGTGCGCGACTACAGTCAGATCAGCGTGAGCTTTAACAGTTTTTATGAAGATATCGCACTGGAGTTTGCCAATGTGCGCACGCCGGATGGCAAGATGGATAGTATCAAAGCGGACGCCACGCAAATTCAAAGCCCCACCGACGAAAACTTTTATCACGACCGCAAGGAATTATTATTTTCGCTGCCCAACGTGCGCAAGGGTTCGATTATCGAATTTCAATATCGCTACGTTGATACCAAAAAAATGGTGCCGGGCCAATGGTTCGACAGTTTTAGTTTCCACTGGTGGGAAGATCGCGCTGCCGGGCAAGGCTCGCGTGCAGACAGCATAGCGACCAGCGAATTACAGATCACCGCACCGGCGGCTATCACGCTGGTCAGTAGCGACACATCGCGCTACAACATCACGCAGCAACGCAGTACCAAAGGCGCACAGCAAATATTGACCTGGACGGGGAAAAATCTCGCCAAAATTGAACTGCAAAATGCCATGCCGCGCGAACACGATTACGCGCCCTATCTGCGCGTTGCCACTACCCCCAACTGGAACGATGTAGCGCGCTGGGCTGAGAGTTTGGTAGAGCCGCATCTGGTAAGCGATGCAAAACTCAACGCGTTAATTGCCAATATAAACAAAACTGCACTGACGCCTGAACAAAAAATCAAAGCAGTTTATCGCGCGATTCAAGATCGCGTGCGTTATGTATTTGCTCACGTAGGACGCGGTGGATATGAACCACACGATGCATTTGAAGTACTTAAAAATGGTTACGGCGACTGCAAAGACCAAACCGTATTGGCAGTAATGTTATTGCGCGAATTGGGCATAACCGCCAACCCGGCATTAATTGTTACACGAGGGCGCGGCCTACCCGATATGCAAGTACCGGGTGTGAGTTTTGACCATATGATTGTGCATATACCGGCACAACAGGGGCTGCAAGAAATGTGGATGGACACTACGGGCGAAACGAGTTTATACCCCGGTTTTTCGGTTGGTATAGAAGGTCAGCCTGCTCTGATTGTGAATAAAAACACTCAGGAAATTAGCATACTTCCCTCACGCGCAGCCAAAGAACATTTTGCCGAACTCGAACTGGTATTTGATAAATTTACTGGCCGCGACGCGCAAGCCAGTTTTAAGTTACACTTCGGCGGATTGTATGAGCAGCGCTTGCGCAGCATGTGGCAGTATGCCAACGAGCGCGATAAATATTTTCGCGAATTGATCGGGCAAATTTATAACTCTGCCGAAGTAAGCGAATTAACGGCGAGCAACGCCGACAATCTATGGCAACCATTTACCCTCAGCGGTCGGTTCAGGTTTACCAATGTCTGGGGCGGAAAACAAGAACCACTCCATTACAGTTTCAGTATTACCCAGCTCACCAATTTATTTGCCGACTTACGCAACCTGCACACAGCGCAAGACCGAAAACAACCTTATGTGATTGATCCGGGTTACAGCCTGCGTTCGCGCATAGTATTTACCAGCCCCGATAGCGATCACCATTTGCGCCTAAAAACCCAGGGCGAAAATATCGATAATGCTTATTACACCCTAACCCAGACTGGCAAACAGGAAAATAATCGCTACATCATCACTCAGGATCTCAGTGTTAAAGCGGTGAAGGTTCCGCTAAAAGACTATGGGAATTTCTATCAGAAAACCAATGAGCTGATTGAATCTAATGATTGGACTTTGAGTTATGAATACAACAAAACCGCCGCTGAATTAATCGCCTTGGAAAGCAATGGCAAAACCGATGTCGCCAGCTTAATTGCACTCACTAAACTGCATATTAAAAATGGCGCCTATGAAAAATCCCTTGCAACTGCGCAACAGGCAGTAAAAGCCTCACCCAAAAAAGCAGAAGCTTACTATGTATTAGGCTTAGCCCAAGGGTACAACCAACTGCTGCCAGAATCCGATGCGTCATTTAAAAAAGCAGAAGCCTTAGGCTACAAACTCTGAGGCGATAAATAATGTCACTCAAACGATTACAGTTAATCAGCGCAGCTTTACTGGCAGCAGTGCTACTAGGCGGCTGCAGCCAGCAGCCGCACATCAGTCAGACTCCGGCAAACAACAGTAGCGGGATTCAGGATAAACGCGTATTAACAGAAATTGCAGCGCTGGAACAACAACTTAAACAAGCACCGAACAATGCCGAGCTGTATTACAAACTCGGCCTTGCTTATATTGTTGACGCGGAAAAAAATAAATCACCGCACAGCCGTGAACTGGCAATAAAAAATCTTCGCCATGTATTAACCTTGGTGCCGGGTAACCCCGCCACACTTAAGTTGCTCTACAATATTTATTACGAAGATATAGTTGCGGGCGATAAACAGGCGTTTACCAGCGCCAGTCATATTTTTAACCAACTCTCCAGCGCGACCAAGACAGAAGTGAATGCACCCTCGCTGGCGGTGTTTCTGCAGCGCTATCTTGTGCAACAAAAAGCAGGCAACAAAAATCGCGCAGAGCTCTACCGCGCGCTGCTTGCGGCGATAAATGAACAACCGTCTAGCGATAAAGCTTACATCCAGCTCGCCAAAATGTATCGCGAAGAAAATTATTTTCCTCTGGCTCTCGCCACCCTTAAACTCGGCGCCGAACAAATAGCCAACTCCGGCGATTTATACCAAGCCATAGGCAATACCTATGAAGCCCGCGCCGAGGCCAGCGGCTGCAGCTACGAGCAAACAGCCTATCTGGGTGATGCCATTCAGTTCTATCAACAGGCAGTACCACTCGCCCCCGAAAGTGCGGAACTGCATTTCGCCTTAGCGCGTTTGTATTTGGATAAAAATCTTTATCAGCTAGCGTTGCATGAATCCAGCATTTTGGTTGAGCTGGAACCCAGCGCGGAGAATATCGCTTTTAGTGCACAAAACTTCTCCATGCTGGGCAAGGAGCAAACTGCACACAAACTACTGGAGCAGGCACAGGCTCAAGGCCTCAGAGCCAGTGATTCTGCTTATCACGAAATTTACATGAACTCAGGCGAGTGGATGAAGGCAGCGCGGAGTTTTACTGACTATTTACAAGCGCAAAAAAATATTAGCGTTTATGCTTTCATCAAAGCCGATATTATTGGTCAACATGCCGATGTAGACTTCTCCACGTTGATAGCGCAGAAAAAAATGACCGTTAACAGCGAATGGGAAGGCGCTATTTATGCGTTCTGGACGGGCAAAATGACGCGCACGCAATTTGAACGGCTGGCAACTAATCGCTGCGAGCGCACCGAATTCTTTTTCTATAGCGGCTACCGCGATTACCGCGCCGGGCACGCTGCTGCTGCACAGCAACAATTTTCTGCCGCCATCGCGCAAAACACCTATCGTTTTATCGAGCGGCCACTAGCGCAATATTTTTTAACTGCGCTTGGGCGCTAAGGCGCCACACCGATTTATCCACTTAAAATGCAGGTATAAACA